>JBDRPB010000115.1:0-4993 GCA_043809485.1 Pseudomonadota bacterium
ATACGGGTTTAATCGGAAATGTTCCGTGGGGAGTAAATCGGGACCCGGCTACCAAACTGTTGCACCTTTTGCCTATCTTACCCGAAATCGGTAACAAACAGACGAATAAAACAAGCCATTGACCCGGCCGCGAAATGCTGAACATGAACCCATAGGAGCGTCTGGCATTTGTGCCTTGCGCAAAAATGATGCGATGTGCGCCTGTAAGCTATTGATATTCGGATAATTGCAGATTGCTATGACTTAATTTCTGTTAGAACTGAACCGCTATTCTATGAAAATCCTTAACAGATACTCTCAATAAATCCAAAATTTGATGGCTGAAAGGTGGGCCACAAGATATGGTATGCACCGTATCCCTTGCCAAGGCATGAGGCATGCAGTTGCTCTCTTTTAAAAGCCCCCTTCTGGTTCTTTGCCGCAGGGCTCTATCTGCCATGTACTGTAGAATATGCTCGGTCTTGAATACTCTGGCCAATTCCTGGTTAGCCCGATAGAAATGATTCTTTCCTGTAAATGCGTTTAACCGCTTCATTGCCGCGCCTTATCCACATCTTTAACGATTGGCAATGAATCTTCCGATTCACCCTCCACAACATCAAGTGGCCTGTTTTCAGTTGACACACAATCCTTTCTATGACATCTTCAAACCCGAAAAAAGCAACTTCTTATCCTTTTTTTGTCAAACGAAAGATTCAATTAGGAGAAATGATCATGACTCGATTTATTTTCAAGTCACGGGGGTTCGCGCTGGTGATGCTGTGCAGTTTGGTTTTTACAGGGTTTGCCTATGGCGATGAGGTGACGGACGCGATTAATGAAGCTTTGCAGAGTTATCAGGACGGGAAATACTCCGAAGCCATGACCAGCCTCAATTATGCTTCCCAGCTCATCGGGCAAAAAAAAGGAGGGGATTTGCAGTCCTTCCTTCCGAATCCGCTGAACGGATGGGAGGCTTCGGAAGCCACTTCCCAGGCCGTGGGAGCCGCCATGCTGGGCGGCGGCGTATCTGCCGAACGCCGGTATGATAAAGACTCCGCATCCGTTACGGTTCAGATCGTAACGGACTCTCCGATACTTCAAGGCATGATGATGCTGTTCAGCAACCCCATGCTGGCCGGCACTGACGGCGGAAAATTGGAAAAAATCGCCGGTGAAAAAGCCATTGTCAAATATAACGCCCAACAGAAAAACGGAAAGATCAACTTGGTTATTGCCAATCGTTTCCTGGTCACCGTGGAAGGCGATGGGGTGTCCTTGGAGGATTTAAAGGCATACGCCGGTAAAATCGATTATAAAAAACTGGCCGCGCTGCAATAGAAAATCCCGCTCAGCGCAGCGACGCTTTTAATCATCATCGGATAGATCCAACAAGATATTCTCTTCACGTGATAGCTACATACGGTTGGTTTTATGGAAACGGTTCATTCAAGCTTTGCCCTGCACCGCAAGTCAAATATCTTGAAGAACTGTTTCGCTATGAAGTCTTCAAGATGCTCAAAGCCGAAGGTAAAATAAATGACACGGTGAAAATTACAAATTACTCCAACTAGTCGTAAATTGAAGGCTTTTAAACCTTTGATATCATCAATCCCGTTTCTTTGATGTACGGTCCTGATTTCTGCTATCTCCACTCCCACCATTTTATGGATACGGTTTGAGTATCAAAACAGGTTGTAATCTGGGCTGCAGGCTTTATTCGAGTCAGGGCACCACAACATATGGTATACCTCGATTTCATAAAGAGACCGAACGAACAAAGAATATCTCTTGAAAATACCTCTCTGGGTGTAACGATTTGAACCACAAAGCTACAAGGTTTTAGGTGTCAACATATCATGCAGATAGATTGCTCTAAGCCCAAAAAATTTATTGGCTCCACTTTATTGGCTCCACCAAGAGATATCTAGCCATGACCTAAGCACTTGGAATCCTGTCAAAATTTGCATGTATCATCATGATATCCCTTGCGTACAGATTTGAATTCTTTGGATTGAATAGCTGTTGGATCGTACTGCTGGGCCCGACTGTCATCGTCTCCTTTTTACAGGACTCAATTCGTCCCATTGGCAACCGGTGCAAAACCGCCTGCTCCTGCATGAAGCGTTTGTTGCGACCCGCATTGAGCTGCTTAAACAGCTTGCGTAAAAATCGCTCATATTCATTTCGGTCATTAAAATTCCGGCCGCCTCTTAAAAGCAAAGCTTGTTCTACCGCCTTTTTGAAACGATAGTGCCGCTGTTCCACATCGCCGTTCTCATGAGGACTGGCTGGATTTGTCTTGCAGCCTTTTATTCCATAGTGGTCTAAAAGATCCTGGTAGCTTTGTGTAAATTCTTCCAGATGGTCGGTCTTATTGACCGCAGTACTCAATCGGTCGGTGCGGTGCTTTTCGGGAACCCCTCCTAACTGCCACAACACATTTTGAAGCCCCTGGCTTAGGCTCTCAAAGCTTTCTGAAAAACAGATGGTTCCCGTCTCCCAGTTGGAGTTGGTTAAAACAAAATGATAAATTAAATGATCAAAGGGTTGCCCGCCGATGGTTATCCCCAGTTTGTTCATATGGGTAAAATCCGATTGCCCCAGCTCTCCAGGTTTATGAACCTGTGTAAAAAAGACCTCTTTGGGCGGCCCCTCCGATGCTCGCCAAATCTTAATACATCGTTGTAGGGTACGAAGCTGACCATCGGAAAATCGGCCAGGGTTCCTGCGCTGAAAATCCTCAAATATCGTCTTTGCCTCTAAACCCGGATTTATCTCCAGCATCATTTTTATCTCATCCCAGCTATCTTCGAATGGATCTTGCCGCGTCCGCCAGATGTGCCACCCCTTGGGGTTAATTCCCCGCCGCTTGCGGCGTTATGAATGAGATTGTTCGTTTGATACCCCGCTGCTTGCGGTGGGGTAGTTCATTATTTAAAATTTTAACCGGACAGCATTGAGCCTGTAACCAAACCTGGAGGAACAACCCACTGTCTATGTATCAGATAATCCATGAACTCAATCAATACTTGCGGGGCTGGGTAGGGTATTTTAGGGTCCAGGGATGCAGCAAACCCTTTTCGGATCTGGATGGCTGGAATCGCAGCCGACTCCGCTCCATGCAATTGAAGAAATGGAAAAACCCCCGGAAATTTCAGGGCATGATGATCCGGGCCGGGTGGGAACCTCAGAAAGCCCGGCGTACATGGGTGAAAATGTCCAAGTGGCAGTCAGTCAAACGCAAGGAGGTTCACTTTATAATGAACCTCCAGTGGTTCAGAGAGCGGGGATTAATATTCCTTAAATGGTTTGTACAGAAACAGAAACCTTTTGAACTGACGTTCACTCGCTAATCGAATAGCGGCTCACCTGGCCGGTACGAGCCGTTCTGTTGGGAGGAAGTGACCAATCTACGGTCACCTCCTACCAGATAATTACTTTTTTATCAAAGTTTCCATAAGTTCTCTGATGTTCTTTACCTCCCCCAAATTTGAAAGCAGGCTTAGAGACTTATCCACCCCCTCCTTCGACAACACCGTGGAAGCACAATCCTTGTACTTACTGGCGAACTCATCTGAGGTCAATGGATTCTGAGGTAACCCCTTGGATATCCTCACCTCATGGGAGTATTCCTTGCCATCCACCAGTTTCACGGTAACCGATTGAGTCCCAATTGACTCCCGCTGTTTCCCAAAAGACGGCAGGGGATACTTCTCCACCCACTTCATCCGTTCTATCAGGCGCTTTATCGCAGGTTCACTTACCCCTTCATCCGTGAAATGCCTCAGCTTAACCTCACCCGAATGAAGGGCCCTTGCCACAGTGTACTCCAGGCTGAACTTGCCCTCCAAACCGCTCTTGGGACGGTGATGGATAAGCACTTGACCTTCAAAGGGACTGGTACCCATTTCCACTTCAGCGATATCATCTGATTTCACCCCATATCTCTCTTTTACGAAAAGGGCGGCATCGATCCCCGCGTGGGTGCAGCCACAAGAAGGATAAGGTTTGATAGCAATCCCGTTCATACTAAGGGCGGTGATGTTGAAGGTTTTGCCAAGGCCCTCACTGGCTTTTTCCCAATCAACCTCCTGATCATGGCCGAATACCTTGGCAAAACCGAGAGGCGTTTCAATGATGCTATCATCAGCCGTAAAGCCCGCCTGAGCTAAGAGCGCCGCCTGAATCCCATTGCCCGCAGCCTGCCCGGCATGAAGAGGCTTGGTCATGGTCCCGAAGTTCTGCCTCAACCCGCCGGCTAAAGAGGCAGCAATACCCAAAACCATCCTCACTTGATAAACATCGAGCTTCAATAGCCAAGCTGCCGCTGCCGCTGCCGCCAAGCTACCAAAATTGTCTGTAGCGTGCCACCCGCGCAGATAGTGCGTCCAAAGTGGTCTGCGAATACAGGTCCCCGCCTCATACCCGATAACATAGGCGGCTAAAATATCCTTTCCTGACGACCCAATACTTTCCCCAATAGCTAAAACCGCCGGCGCCAGCACTACCGAAGGATGTCCAAAGCTACCCATATCGTCATAGTCCAGGGCATGCCCCATCGTTCCATTCGCCAACGCTGCCACGTATGGGGATGTCTTCAAATCACTGGCGATGATACTGGATTCAGCACGCCGCCCATTTTTCCGGCATAGCCCCTGATTATCTCCCCCTGTGGCTCCAACGAGCCTGGAAAGGTAACCCCTATGCAGTCGGTAATCGCCTTCTGGGCAACTTTAAGAGCCTCCTGTGGGATATCCTCCATCCTTGTTTCAGCAACGAAATGTGCCAACTTTTTTGTAATCATATTTTCATCCTCCACGGTAGTGTTCGGTTAAAAATGGTAAAGCGTCTCTCGCATGGCTCGAATGCAGCACTCGATATCACGCAAGCTTTCGCGGTAAGTCAGCTGCGCAAAAACCATGCACAAAAGCTGACCGTGGCATGTAAAAGAACGTACACGGTGATTACCGTTATAACGATTGACACATTAGCGAAATTTTTTCTTTGGCAG
>JBDRPB010000116.1:0-5493 GCA_043809485.1 Pseudomonadota bacterium
TACATCTTCTGGAAAGAGGAAGATGTGCCCGGGGGATTTAAGAGAGATATAGACGAGTATCGAACCAGACACGCAAGATAGATACGGAATAGGAGGAAATAACATGGCATTATCTCAAGAAAGATTGGGACTATTTAATCCGGACAAACCAATGGAAAACAGGCTTACGGACCTCGGTCCAAGGCACTTCTGGCAGTATTTCCCTCCCATTATCCAGAATAATTATGGCAAATGGAAATATCATGAAATCCTGGAGCCTGGTATTCTGGTGCATGTCTCAGAAACCGGAGACAAAGTATTTACCGTCAGATGCGGTGGATGCCGGTTTATGACTGCTGAGCATGTGCGGGAGATATGTGATATTGCAGATAAACATTGTGACGGCTTTGTAAGATTCACCACTCGTAACAACATAGAATTCCTGGTAGACAGCCAGGGTAAGATGGAGGCACTTAAAAAGGACCTGGCGGGCCGCAAACATGTCTCCGGCAGCTATAAATTTCCCATTGGGGGGACAGGCGCCGGGGTCACCAATATTGTTCACACCCAGGGCTACATACACTGCCATACACCGGCCACGGATGCTTCCTCCATGGTCAAGGCTGTCATGGATGATCTTTTTGAATATTTTCAGGGAATGACCCTTCCTGCACAGGTGAGGGTATCCATGGCCTGCTGCCTGAACATGTGCGGGGCTGTCCATTGCTCTGATATCGCTCTTCTGGGCTATCACAGAAAACCGCCCCTCGTAGACCATGAGGTTCTCGCTAATGTGTGTGAAATCCCTCTGGTTATTGCTGCCTGTCCAACAGCGGCCATTTCACCCACTAAGACAGAAAGTGGCAAAAAGAGCGTAAAGATCAAAGATGAACGATGCATGTTCTGTGGCAACTGTTATACCATGTGTATGGCCGTTCCACTCACAGACAAGGAAGGTGATTGTGTGACTATTATGGCGGGAGGCAAGGTCTCCAACCGGATTTCACCGCCTAAATTTTCTAAGGTGGTTGTTCCCGCTGTTCCCAATAACTTTCCCAGATATCCTGAAGTGTGCAGAGACGTCAGGAAAATCATCGAGGCCTATGCGGCAGATGCCAACAAATACGAGCGAGTCGGTGATTGGGCCGAGAGGATCGGCTGGGAGAAGTTTTTCGAGAAATGTGACTTGCCCTTTTCTGATCACCTGATAGATGATTACCGCCTGCAATATGACACTTACAGGACCTCTACCCAATTCAAATTTACTGATGCGGCATGGGAGGTTTCAAGAGCAGTGGGTGGTATTGATTAGGCGCCAACCCACATTAAGGAAGGAGTACCATAATGGAAGATATCAGGAATGCCATCTTGGAATTTGCTGAAACAAGTAAAAAGACCAAATTCTATTTCAATGACATGGAAAAGGCCGTTAGGAAGGTGATTCCTGATGTCAAAGCCAGGATGGTCAAAAAGGCGGCTACGTCACTGATCAATGAAGAGAAATTGATTTATTTTTCTACAGGCAGTACTACAATGTACGGCCTGAAAGGGAAAGGGCAAACAGAGGATCATTAGACCCTCAAACGTTTGTAGAAGTATAACGTCTTGGTAAGATGGCACAAGAGGTCGCTCTCCCATGCGGATTGCGACCTCTTTTTATCTTAATCCTGTTCGAGGAATGCTATGAAGACACCGGAGAAAATCCCCCAGGGTTCCGAAGAGTTTATTGCCGAACAAAGAAAGATTTTGTCAGAAAACTCGGAATGTGCCAATTCAAGTTATAACCTTGGAGTTGCCCTTATGCAAAAGGGTAAACTGGATGAGGCAATTGACGCCTTCAACGACGCCATTGCCAACAGCGGCCGGATGTTTGAGGGCCATGTAAATCTGGGTTACATCTATTTCAAAAAAGGTGACCTGGAAAGAGTAGTTGCGGCCAACCAGCGTGCAGTTGAGATAGAGCCGAGGTATGCAAGAGGCTATGCAAACCTGGGCTTTGCCTATTTGCAGATGCTTAAGGCAGAGGAAGCAATTGGTGCCCTTAAAAAGGCAATCGAGCTGAACCCGGATATTGTGCAGGCGTGGAGTAATCTGGTGAACGCCTATCTACAGAAAGACGATGTAAAGGAAGCCATCGAGGCAGGGAAAAAATTGGTAAAGATGGCGCCGGATTTTGCATTAGGACACAATAATCTTGCGTCTGCATACTATAACAATGAAGATTATAAAAAAGCCATCGAGCATGTGGACAAAGCCATCTCCCTTGGATTTAATGTCCATCCGGAATTTTTGGAAAGACTGGAACCCCACCGAGCAGATTGATCGTATAGGAATTCCCATCTTTTTTACCGCAGAGCACGCCGAGATCGCAGAGAACTAAGTTCAATGAGTATTACCCACCTATTACAGCGTTATGAACTCTTAGTGGCCAAAGCCGACCAGGCCTTTCAAAAAATGAAGAAAGAATTTCCGGAGTGTATCAAGTGTAAGCCCCGCTGCTCCGATTGCTGCCACGCCCTGTTTGGCCTTTTCCTGATTGAAGCTGTTTACCTTAAGCGCCATTTTGACAAACTTGGCAGAAAAGAAAGGCGGGCCGCCCTTTTACGGGGCAATAAGGCTGACAAGGAGCTCAAGAAATTTGAGAAAAGGCTGCAAACAAACGGCAAGGCCCCTGAGATGGGAACAGAATCCCTGGCAAGAGAGAGAATCAGGTGCCCCCTCTTAGACGATCATCAAGTCTGTACCCTTTATTTCCACAGGCCCATTACATGCCAGGTCTATGGAATCCCCACAGCAATCCAGGGAAAGGCTCGGGTGTGCGGAAAGGCCGGGTTTAAAAGTGGCAAAACCTATCCCATATTTGATCTGGATAGGGCATATCAGGAACTCTATGTGCTTTCCGGTGAATTACTAAAGGAGGCTGGAAGGAGAGACCCTGAAAGGGCATCGCTTTTAATATCAGTTTCCAGGGTCATTAAAACGCCCCCCGCAGAGTTAGTGTAACCCCAATTGAGCGAAAAAGCTCAATTGTAAGAATACAGAATTCAGTAGACAGAAGACAGAATGGCCGAAAAACCCGATGTCAATAACCTTCATGAGTGAGACATAATTCGGCAGCTCTCCATCGCTCAACCCAAAACGGACAACGGATAACTCCTGATCGAGGCTTGACTCGATTAGGGTGTAATATCTACCGTTCTCAGTGAAAAGATGTTGGAAGAAAAGAGAAAAAAATGTAACTCAGGTCGTCAGGTTCACAGTTTCCCGCTGAAAGCGGGATTTCGCCTGCGGCGGGGTCGCAGTTTTTATCAGTTAACCTTGAACCGTGAACCATGGAACTTTGAACCTGAGTTACGATCATTTTAGTTCACTTATTTTTTTCAAGGCCTCAGATGCCACCTGACCCACTGTCTTTTTCTTCATTTCTCCATTTTCATAGATATGGATCTCATGAGTATCTCCCCTGAGCTTCTCCAGTTCTTCTCGTGCTTCAGATGCTCCGAGGTTCCCCATGAGCCATGCAGCATACCCACGGGCCTTAGGATCAGAATCACCCAGGTAAGGGATAAAGTGAAAAGTGACCTTGCGTATCAGATCCGGTCTTGACTTTGCGATCCTCCCAATGGTCTGGAGCACCTGGGCACGCAGTGATTCATTAGCCAGAAATTGATAAAGCTGAGGGATGTAGCCGGCAAAGAGTTCGGTTTTATTGCCGATGATCTCCCCGATCGCTTCAAGAGCACCCCAGCTTGACGCCGCCGTATCCGTAATACCGTAAAACAACGTCTGGAGGAGTCTGGAAATGGACCCGGGGTTACTCTCAGCAATAACTGCCGATGCGTGCCCCAGGATCTCTGCGGCCCTCCTGCGAAACAGATCGTCTCCGGAATAGAGCAAGCGCTGCAGGTTTTTTATTATTCTTTTATCTTCCCCTGCTACGCTGACGACAGAGTCAACCCTGAAGTCTTTTACAAGGCCCTCAATTTCTTTTTTGGACAAAGACTTTTTTCCGGTATGGCTAAATAAAGGTTTGGGAGCAGGAGAGGTGGCCTTATCCAGTCTTTTTTGCACACCCTCGGACGTGACTTCTTGAACGTCGTCATGCAATCGTATGAAGTAAAGAGCGCCTGAAATTCTACGGCATTCGAAAACCCCACCGGCTACAATAAAATGATTTACATAGTCGTAATGCTCAACTATTTCTTCCACATAATCGTCGTCTGGCAAAAGCCCCCAGGCCAGGTCAGAATCCATGTCACACCCGAAGACCAGCGCCTCGATCATGGCTGAGCCCAGGTTGTGCCCGGTTTCATCGCACGCATACACGGCGCCGCACGAACATGCCCCAACCGGCATTTCCCCCGGCATTCGGGTGCTTAGCTCCTTCGGCTTTTCGACAAGCATTCCACAGAACGGACATGTGGGTTTTTTAATAATATCTCTTCCCAGGAATTTTGTTTCAATCATAAGATATGTCTCGAGGGGGGGTTATTGCACTGTGGAGATGCCTTTCACTGGTCAAGGCTGAAACCATATGAATCCTCATCATATTCAAAGTCGACAATTTCAAAACCCGGACCTTTTGATTTGAAGTAGATATTCCAGTTTTTATACTGATCTCCTGCAAAATCACAATTAAGCGTTCCGATTCGCGCATCCATCCTTTTGAGTTTTGCGATTACTTCTTCAAAGAAAATCTCGGTGATGAACGCCTTATCATCATCATCAAGTTCATGTTGAAGGTCCGTAGGGGTTTTTTTATCAGTCATTTGGTATGCCCTGGCAGCTCAAGGGTCGTACATTGATTCGAAGGGCCGCAATGTTTAGTCGTCATTTTTGGCTGATTTCCTCCCAGGCCCACACCCATGGCATAGTTGGTCCTGCTGACCACCCGCTCAAGTGACTGGGATTTGCACTTGGGACATGCCATGTCCACTTCATCATTTGAATTCATAAACAATTTTTCAAATATGTCACCGCACTCAAGACATCCAAATTCAAAAATTGGCATTGTTTTGCTCCTTATATCTAATGTAACATATATAAAAAAATATAACTCCTGAAAGGGGCAAAGTCAAACCGTTCATGATCCTTTCTTTTCATCCATGTTTTGATGCAAATGTTCAAGTGATTCTTGGGGCTCGCCGTCTTGATTCCCCTGATCTCGAATTGATCCGGGGTGCAGATGCCATTATTCTCCCTCAGGGGTGCCGGGAGGATCTGTATAAGGCCTGTACTGATTCCTGTGCATTTATATTTCCAAATTATGAAATGCGTTTCAAGTACCCGGGAAAGATGGGGCAGAGCCTTTTGTTCAAAAACTTCGGGTTCTCACACCCTGTGACCTTGCGCTGGCCAACGGTCGATAAATTCAAGAAAACCTATCCAGACCCTGAGCTTTTCCCCCATAACCTGCCCTTTTTAATCAAAGACGACAAAAGCCATGAGGCAGATGGTGTATACTTTGTAGAAGACAGGTCCTCCCTGTCAGAGGCGTTGGATTATCTGATCCTC
>JBDRPB010000117.1:0-4804 GCA_043809485.1 Pseudomonadota bacterium
ATAGAACATGAAGATACTTTTCATTTACCCTAATGCAAACTCGCAACTGGGCTTTAATTATGGCATTGCCCATATGTCCGCATTGCTTAAAAAAGCCGGACATACTGTAGCGTTATGGCAGCTTTGCGAAGATATTGATCCTTTACCTTCTAAAGAAGATTTTATGAAGCGGCTTAAATATATGGCGCCGGATATTGTGGGATTTTCAGTGGTCACTAATCAATGGCCTTATGCAAAAAAACTTGCTGAATGGGCGGCCGAGGCAACTTCTGTTCCTCTGGTATGTGGTGGAATTCATGCCATGGCTGCACCGGAGGAAACGCTAAAGACAAGCTCATTTGACTATATCTTTCGCGGTGAGGCAGAAGACGCTTTTTTAGAATTTGTGGGAAAGGTTGCCGGGGGAGAAGATGTCTCAGAAGTGAGAAATCTCGGGTTCAGGCAAAATGGTAAAATTCGGATTAACCCCGTCAGACCATTACCGGATCTCAGGAAGCTGCCGTTCAAGGACTATGATATTTTTGATTTCCAGAGGATTATTGATGCAAAAAATGGCTGGGTCGGTTTAATGGCCTCTCGCGGATGCCCGTTTTCCTGCACATACTGCTTCAATCACCAGATGGTATCGCATTATCGAAATGATCTTAATTGTAGCTTCAAACAGCTTAATTATATCCGGCATTTTGATGTAGAACAGGTAATTGATGAGATTAAATATCTTGTCAGAACTTATCGAAATATTAAGATGTTTATTTTTGATGATGACCTTTTCACCTTTTATAGACAGTATGTAATAGATTTTTGCATGGCCTACAAAAAGATATGTTCTATCCCTTTTGTGGTGAACGCTCATGTCGGTTTTTTCGACGAAGAACGGGCGCGTTATCTATCTGAAGTAAATTGTAAGATTGTCAAGTTTGGGGTTGAAAGCGGTAGTGAGACCGTTCGCAAAAAAGTACTTCAGCGCCATATGAAAAACGAAAAGATCATTAAGGCAATCCGGACTGCCCATCAATTTGGGATGCACACTTCAGTTTTTTTGATGATCGGTCTGCCTGACGAGACACATGAAGATGTAATGGCTACCATCAGATTAATGGGAAAGGCTAAACCGGGTCGTTACCGCTGGTCGTTTTTTTTCCCATACCCTGACACTAAGGCGTATGAGATAAGCGCTAATGGTAAGTATATTGACTATGGAGAGATGTCTCATATGGTAAACTTCACTGAAGGGTCCTGCCTTAATTTTGGAGAAGAGCACAATCTCTTCCTGAAAAAGGTGGGGAGAGTTATGCCCTGGTTTGTGAATGCCTGGTCAGACCTTCCCGTGGCTGACTTTTATAGAAAAAAAGTGGAAGAAGTCCTATCATTGGACAAACAGGCATGGGAGGAGAAAGAAGACAGACTTATTGGGGAAGACAAGAAAATTTCCGAAGGTTTTGTGAAGCAGGGGCTTAGCCATTACGCAATAAAATATAATCCCTTCATGGGAGTCATCTCCGATTATTTTATTAGCGAGGACTAACAATTGGTAACAGTTTGAATTCCATATTCTATGGCCAGCTTTTCACTGTACTTGGCCTTCCTTGATTGACAGTTTTCGCGGGGACACAACTGGCAGCTATAAAATGGTATTTCCGTGGGAAAGAAGATACCGGATAGTGATTTGGTCGGAATCATAAGAAGGGTTTCAGTCAGGTACACACCTATGGAGGCCTGCACATCCCCGAGAATTGAAAATAGCGGTCGTTGCCCTTCAAGATCCCAATCCTTCAGGGACCCAGGGCTCATATAGGAAATACAACCGAGAGCATATTTGGATCGCAAATGATCTTCCAGGTATTTTCGTACTGTGATGAGCGCTATATTTCCAATTGTATCGAGATAGTACTGTTTGGGAAAATCCTTGCACGCCCTGGCGTATTCTATTAGTTTGCTGCCTATGGTGACCACAAACGGGAAAACACGCCCTACATTATCCATATGCCTGCGCAAAACCCGGCTGGTAAAACGGATACCATCGATAATTATAGCATCTTCAGGTTTTGATTCTAAATAACAATCCCTGTATACGGCCCTGGCCCTGATAAGGGGTTGCACCTCCTTTATAAGGGCTTGGATATGGCTCGAGTCCGCTCTACCTTCCATGTGTAGTACTTTCTTGATTTCTTGCATGTCCAGGCTTATGCGTATGTTATCCAGGATTTCCATCGTGTCACAGGTATCTATAGGATTTTTTATTTCGGATTGAGGATTTAGATTTAGAGAGTATTCTTTTGAAATACAAAAAGGGCGGACTGAGCCCGCCCTTTTTGTAGAAGTAAAAACGCTACCCTGTCATCAGGCAATCATATCTTTCAGTCTCTTTAAAGGGCGAACCTTAACAACGTTGCGGGCAGGCTTGGCCTTGATTGTCATTGGTTCTCCGGTAAAAGGATTAATGCCCTTGCGAGCCTTGGTCTTAGGTTTTCGTTTCACCTCAATCTTCAAGAGTCCTGGTAAGGTGAACTGGCCAGCACTCCGTTGCTTAATGTGGCGTTCGATGATGATTGCCAGTTCGTCAAACACCGAGGCGACTTGTTTCTTGGTCAGATCTGTCTTCCCGACAACCTCACTAATAATGGCAGATTTGGTCATTGGCTTTTTTACTGCCGCCGCTTTCAGCTTTGGGGTTACGTTCTTTGCTTTTGCCTTTTTTGTCGTTTTCTTTGCAGCCATACATCTCTCCTTTTAAAAAAAGTTTATTGACAACCTGCTTTACGCAGGCACGGTTAAGAAAAAGGTTTTAATAGCAGCACAAAAACCTTCATTACATACCGGACACTCTATACATAGTATATTCTATTAATGTCAACACTTTTATTCAATTTTTGTGAAAAAGAACAGAATTTGCAGGTCTCCAATAACCGCCTTGTAAAATCCCAGCTAAACATGTAAGGTCAGTGAAATGAAAATCAACGCTCCACAACTTTTCAACTAATTGAATACTTCTTGACCGATGATTGTCTCTGCGTATCAACCATATTTTGCACCCTTTCCCGGCTTTTTTGCCAAGGCCCTTCGATCGGATGTGCTCGTTATAATGGACGCGGTCCAATTTCCGCGAGGTACGACCTGGTTAACCAGGAATCGATTCAAAAATGACCAGGGTACTCTGTGGATGACTGTCCCGGTCTGGAAAAAGGGCCTGGGGCTTCAAAAGGTCAATGAAGTAAAGATATGCCGCGAGGGGCGCTGGGCCGAAAAACACCTGGCGAGTATAGAGTCTGCCTATGCAAACGCCCCGTATTTGGAGGAGCATCTGAGTTTATTGGAAAAGGTTTTTTCGGAAAGATTCGAAAAATTGATTGACCTGAATTTGGAGATCATCCAACATATGAAGAAAAACCTGGGGATTTCCTCCAGGGTGGTGTTGCTGTCGGAACTTGGAGTTGAGGTAAATGAGCCACGGCTTTCTGTGGAAATATGCAGACAATTGGGGGCCTCCCAATTTCTGGCCCAGAGCAGCGCAAAAAAATATCTTGATGAAGAGGCTTTTGAGAAGGCAGGTGTTGAGCTAAAGTTCTTCAACCCTCGCCCATCTGTCTATCCGCAATTGTGGGGGTCGTTCATATCAAATCTGTCTACCTTTGATCTTCTTTTCAACTGTGGTCCAAAGGCATCTGATATTCTTAGGGCTTGCGCAAAAATAACTTAGCAGATAAGGAAGGAAGAAAGGAGCTTGGGATGATTAGAATAACATGTTTGGGAGCAGCTGGATCGGTTACCGGATCAAACTTTCTCATTGAAAGCCCCGGTGGCAAAAAGATTCTTGTGGATTGCGGCCTTTTTCAGGGCGGGAAACAGATGGAGAGTAGAAACTGGGGGGACTGGGGTTTTGATCCGGGGGAAATCGAGACACTTTTTCTTACTCATGCGCATATCGACCACAGCGGAAGGATTCCCAAATTGGTGAGGGATGGTTTTAAGGGCCAGATCATTACGTCTCCTCCGACTGCTGAACTGTGCCAGGTTATGCTCCTGGATGCAGCTCATATCCAGGAGATGGATGCAGAATGGCAAAACAGGAAAAACAAGCGGCAAGGTAAAGGGGAGTTAGACCCCCTTTATACGACAGAGGATGCAGAGGCAAGCTTAAAGTTGTTTTCTCCAACGGAAAGGGACCGGGTTGTTGAGGTTGACCCAGGTATAAAAGCTCGACTCAGAAATGCCGGGCATATCCTGGGCTCTTCTATCCTGGAACTGTGGATCGAAGAGAAAAGTGAGCCTCTTAAAATCGTTTTTTCAGGGGACCTTGGGAAGCAGAATCAATTGATCGTCAGGGACCCCCATGAGGTTTTTGATGCAGATTATCTTTTCATTGAATCTACATATGGCAACCGTAAGCATCGGTCCTTTGAAGACAGCAAGGACGAACTGGTTGAGGCGATCCGTTATAGTGTATCCCAAAATGAGAAGATCATCATCCCGGCCTTTGCCGTAGAAAGGACGCAGGAGATTCTTTATATCCTGGGTGAATTTCATCGAAAAGGACTTATCCCTGATATCCCAATTTATCTAGATAGCCCATTGGCCATCAAGGCAACAGAGATCTTTCGGAAAAACAAAAAATACTACGATGAAGAGGCCCAGGCCATTGTGGAGGAAGGTTATGACCCATTTAATATGCCGAATCTTAAATTCACGGAAAGCACAAGGGAATCCATAGCCATCAATGAAAAAGCCGGTTCCGCTATTATAATTGCGGGGAGCGGCATGTGTACGGCCGGGCGTATAAAGCACCATTTGAAGCATAATCTATGGC
>JBDRPB010000118.1:0-3205 GCA_043809485.1 Pseudomonadota bacterium
TTACAGGAAGAACTCTTCGACCGGACGCCCCCAAATATCCTCCTCATTAAAACCTTAACTCATTTTAGGTGATTTGTTTATCCCCAGCTGGTGTCAGAAGGGCCATTCCTTAAGAAGTTTGATGGTGGCCCCATCCTTTTAAAGTCTTATAGCCCCTTCAGGGCAAACCTGGGCGCAGATCATGCAGCCAATACACTTCTCATCGATTTCGATGCGTTCTTTGAAAGAAAGGGCGGGGCATTTTATCTCCTCCACGCAATCCATACAAAGAGTACATTTCTGAGGGTTAACTTGGGCTCGCCCGTAGTTCATTCCAGGTAACAAAGCGCATTCCCTTCGCGTAATCAAGACCGAGATTTCTTCGCTTGCAACTGCCTTTTCTATGGCTTTTTGGCATTCTCTCAAGTCGTAAGGATCAACAACAGCAACTTCTTCTACACCACAAGCCCTGCAAATGTCTTCAATCATAATCCTTTTAGTTTTCCGACCATCGTTGGTTATCCCTGTAGCTGGATTGGGTTGTCTACCAGTCATGGCTGTGGATAGGTTATCAAAAATAATTACCGTTGCTTTAGAATCATTGTTGACCATGTTGATCAAGCCGCCTATACCCGAATGCATGAAGGCGGAATCCCCTATTAAAGCCACTCCTTTTTTCCCAGCGATGCATACGCCGTGGGCAGCCCCTGTGCTGCCGCCCATACACATCCCGTAATCTAAGGTACTATAGGGAGAAATACCACCAAAGCCCACACAGCCATTATCCGAGATGGCAAAGAGATCACATCTTTCTTTAACTTTTTTCAAAGAGTATTGCAGACCTATACCCGGACAGCCTGGGCACATCACCGGTTCTCCCTTCATATCGCCAAACAACGGTCTCAAGAAAGTCTCCCGGAAGCAAGGCTTTACTGACACCTGTCTGTCGGATAACAGTCCATCTATGTATTTCTCCATCACCTTGATAAGATCATCCACCCTGATTTGACCCACGTACCCTAAATGGCCGCTCATCTTGCCAAAGACGGGTTTCGAGGACAGCCTTCGGACTTGTTGTTCGATTAGAGGTTCGCCAACTTCAACCACGAGGATCTCATTCACCTCTGCTACAAAATCTTCGATGGTCTTGTCCAGGGCAGGTATTACACCCACTTTTAGGGCTGACACTCTTGCCTTTGAGTCAAGTTGTTTCAAGGCCGAATCGATCAGATTCGACACGTAACCGCTAGTTATGATCCCCAAATTTCCATTCATCTCCTTAAAATTAAATCGAGAAAGATCTGTAACTATTGCCTCCATTTTCTCATGACGTAAACTGTGGCCCTTTACTGGGTCTGTCCAACCCCAGGCCCAAACTCCAACGCTGCCTAACCCGGCTTGGTGGTTTTGGGAGATGTCGCCTTTCACGACCGCGCCTCTCATTACACTATACTCTTTTGTAAATCGCAAAATTATGGGAAGACCAAATTTTTCAGAGGCTGCAAATGCTGCCCCGACCATCTGCCTTCCTTCTTCTGGGGTGCTGGGTTCAAGGACAGGGACATTGGCCAGATAGCCATAGCATCTGGAGTCCTGCTCTACCGGAGAGCCGTCACAGCCCGGGTCATCCCCGGCTATGATCACAACACCGCCCCGAACCCCCCAGGTCACGGCTGACATCAGAGGGTCCGCTGCAACATTCAATCCCACTTGCTTCATGACCGCCATGCCTCGAAAGCCGACGACGGAAGTTCCTAACACTGTCTCCAGGGCAACCTTTTCATTGGGGGCCCATTCTATATGCAGGGCCTCCAGTCCCGCCTTCTTGGCATTCTCTATGATTCCCGTAATAGGATACCCTGGATACCCTGACATGATTCTTACTCCGGATTCGATGGCCCCCCTAACGATCGCTTCAGTGCCGGACATTACCGTCATGTTTTCCATTTTGTCCTCCTCACCTTGAATTCTTGGCTCGCTTAGCAAAGGCCGATCTGACTGGCTCGAGCGACGAGAATACACCAGGATAATTCCGCACCCCTTTTAGTTTTTCCTTGCATCCGATGACGGCTTCAAAAAAAACCTCCAAGAAGGCATTCAAACCTTTTCGAGGCTTCCTATGGGCACCTTCCGGTAACTGCATTTCATACGACACTCCGGAAGGTTAGAGGTTAGGTTGTGGTCTTAATTAAGGACGGGTTGAATACAACGATTAAAAAATACTCTTAGGTGAAGAGACAGTCAAGGGGAAATTCGCCTTTGGAAATAGCTCCGATTTTCAAGCCCAATTTGAGGATTTGCGCTTGTACTCTCTCATGGTTCTCAAAATCAGTCAATCATTGAGTACAGGAAGAAAATCTCGTCTTCGCATGGAATTTTCGGGCTTCCTCCAGATTTATCTCTTACACCTACAACTGTTCAGCGGAGGGTTGTTTAGGAGGTTGAGGATTACTGAAAGAAATCACGCATCCCAAGCAATAGATTAAAATCATATCAAAACATTTGCGATGGTTAAAAAAGAAAGTAGATATAGAAATATGCAGTTTTTAACCAAATGCTCGAACCACAGCCTATAGGTGTGCCACAGTCGCCAACTGCCCCTTCGAGGCAGCACATCGACTGAATGGCAAGTGGGACATTTCAAAGAGCGATGATCTTGTTGGACCGTGAAAATAATTCGACCCGAAACAAAGTGGCTGCGAACGTAACAGTAGCCTTTAAAGCCCCATCCATGGTACAGCGGGCTCGTGGACATATGCCTGCTCCTTTCTGAATCGTGTAGTTGGCCAACTTCAGAAAGTGCACGTATGTCCACATTTTTCAATCAGAAGTACGCTTCAACCGGAAGAATGAAAAAAGTGCCCCACATAAGATAAATTATGGATCACCTTTAACCGTTATCTCAATCTCCTCATTTGCTGAAAAGAACTTCAAGACCCTTTGCGCATGCTTGGGATACCTGAGGGCCAGCCTTTTTTTGTCCGGGCATTTTATCCCAGCCCCCTTTTTCGATGAAATCAGATCGCTTCCATGAATCAATTTTCTCTAATTCTTTAAGTTTCTCTTCATGGTTCGGTTGCTTCACAAATTGGGCGACGCAGATCGCCGCCTGACTCGCCAAGACCGCCTCGCCGGTCATCTCTCGGGCAGTGCCCCCGGTTAGCCAACCACCCCACGCAAAGCCGATGATCATTGTGATAATTGCCCCACAAATAAGGCCCCAAAC
>JBDRPB010000119.1:0-5783 GCA_043809485.1 Pseudomonadota bacterium
CAACAATTGACAATGCCAGGAATATCCAGTTCATATTGAATGGGAAGGTGATACTATTATTATCGGTTTCCCCGAGGATATGCTCGAAGACTCCTCCGAATAAATTTGCCTTGTAAGCGGGACGTCCATAAGTAAATAAATAACTTATGCTAAACTGTATGAAGGCGATTAAGGATGTTTCTTTGCAAACAACGGGGGCAAGGCTGCACTGTTGACAGTAGTGAGTAGAGCACCAGTGCCTTTAAAATTAATGAAGACTTGGGATAAGGTCTCAATTGAGCAAATAGGGATGACCGTGAAATATTGGCTTTTTTGCGGTGAGACGAAATGAAGGTTCTGGAGCATTTTGTTCGGAATTTTTGTCCGTGGAAATTGATACAGACATTTCGTGGAGAACTGTAGTCCATTGCAAACATCTCTGCGCCCCGGAGAGAATTCGGGAAGTACACATTACTGGGAGACAGTAAACAGCGGTTTGCCTCAAAATATCAACTCTATCTGCCGACAGAAGAAGAATTACGGAAGGAATTATCCAAGTAATTGAAGCCCACGTTTCACGCATGAGAAATGAAGAAGAATACCGTGACAGAAGACTCAAACTTCAGAAAAAAGGCCTCATGCATGACCTGTTAAGCGACAATGTGAGGGTCAAAACAAAGGAGATCGATTCCTGATGCCGATCCCAAATCCAACCGCTATTTTTCGGTTTATTCATGTGGATAACCTTGATATCTACCTGGAGCGCGGCGGGATTCATTCGCCTAATGCTACGCCGGCAAACAGTTTGAATTACAAAACGATCCACAACCTGGAGATCCAGCAGTCTCGGCGTGAAATGAATATCCCATGTGGTCCTGGAGGCGCCATCCACGACTATGTACCGTTCTATTTCGGCTACCTTTCTCCCATGCTGCTTCAACTACATACCGGAAGGGTGGAGGGGTATGCGGACGGACAGGATCCGATCATTTACCTGGTGAGTACCGTTCAAACTGTCTTGGAGAGCGGTTCAGGGTTCGTTTTCTCGGACGGGCACGGAATTGCCAGGTACACGGAATGGTTCGATAATCTGGATCATCTCGACAAAGTGGACTGGGAAATGGTATATAAGCGTTATTGGGCGGATAATGTTGATGATATGGACAGGCAGCGCAGAAAGCAGGCCGAGTTCCTTGTGCACCGATTCTGTGACTGGTCGCTGATCCATGAAATCGCGGTCATTGATTCGGTGATGGAAGGACACGTCGAGGGGATATTGAAACGTTATCCGCCTGAAATGTTACGGGACGTCAAGGTCCAGAGAAATTGGTATTACTAGGGAGGATGTCATGATCGAAATTACGAGGGGAAACCTCCTTGAAGCCGAGACGGAGGCCATAGTAAATACGGTCAACTGCGTCGGATATATGGGAAAGGGGATTGCGCTTCAATTCAAACAGGCCTTTCCCGACAACTTCACTGCCTATCAGAAAGCCTGCAAAGCCGGACGGGTTAGGCCTGGACAAATGTTTATACATGAGACCAGCCTAATGTTTAACCCCAAATACATTATCAACTTCCCTACCAAGCGTCACTGGCGCGGAAAATCAAAGCTCGAAGATATTCGATCTGGCCTTGCCGCCCTTGTTGAAGATATCAGACGCTTAGGCATTCGTTCAATCGCAGTTCCACCCTTGGGCTGCGGGCTAGGGGGGCTGGACTGGCAGACAGTCCGCAGAAAGATCGAAGAGGCATTTGTCCAGGTGCCCGAAGTGCATGTTCTGCTTTATGCGCCGGTCGGCACTCCGGATGCCAGTAAGATGCCTGTGCGGACGGTGCGTCCGAAAATGACGACCACACGGGCATTATTCATAAAGCTAATGGAGCAATACGTGTTCATGGCCTATCGCCTGACGCTGCTGGAAATTCAGAAGCTGGCCTATTTCCTTCAGGAGGCGGGCGAGCCGTTGCGTCTAAAATACGAGAAAGGCCATTTCGGGCCTTATGCAGCAAACCTGAACAAGGTCCTTGAGATCATGGAAGGGCACTTGATAAGGGGTTATGGTGACAGCCAAAAACCTGATGCTGAGATTGAACTCCTGTCCGGCGCTGTTGAAGTTGCCGATGAATTCCTGCCCGGCAAGGATTCATCCAGAAATCGTCTGGACAGAGTCTCGGATCTCATCGAGGGTTTTGAAACTCCTTATGGCATGGAACTTCTTTCAAGTGTGCATTGGCTTGTTGTTCACGATCAGCCGCTCGTGAATATAGAAGATGCTGCAATTGATCGGATTCATGAGTGGAGTCCGCGAAAATATAGGATGTTCAAACCGAACCATATCCGCATAGCATGGCAGCGACTTAAGGAACAAGGCTGGCTGGCAATCGCCTCTAATCATCCTTAATAGCTTTCCTGTCTATCCTAAGTTTATAGAGGCCGAAACATATGCGCTAAGACACCATTGAACCCAAAAAATGGTAACTTCTCAAAAAGTTCGGGCTGTATTAGAAAAATCCCCCCTGGCCCAGACTTATTGAGATGTTACGGTATTCGAATTTAACATTGCGATTTCCGTGATATGTTCCAGATAAAAAAAATTTTGTGGCCAAAAAACACCAATTGTATTGCTAAAAGACTAAAATGGTACCCCCTAAAGACAACCCAAAATCAGAGGGAACGCGATTTAGGCTCGTAAAATTTTTTGCCTATGCGAGCTTTTTTGTCCTTATTATAGTCAGTTTCCCCTTCTCAATGGTCATTTCCCAACAGGCCAAGGATATTCTGATGAAGAGCTATGAGAACTATGCCTTACTTCTGGGCGAGAATTTAAACCACCAAGTTTTTCAAAATTTTGTGACACCTGTCATCAGACGATATGGGCAAATCAAACTGAGGGAAAAAGAGCAATCCGAGTGGATGGATCGGATCGTAAGGAACACGATCCACAGTTTCAATATAGACCTGGTCAACATCTATGAAACCGATGAAGCCGTGATCGCATACAGCACTGATCCCAGACTGATAGGCAAGAAAGTAGAAGGGACTTCAGGGTATAAAAGGGCAGTCAAAGGTAATCATTCCTCAGGGCTAATATCCGGGGCAGATTATCTTTGGGGGCTTGGTATAGAATGGATAGGGGGTGAAAAGAAACTCAGGACATATATTCCCTTCAGAGATGTGGACCCCTACACGGGTGACAAGGGATATGTTGGAGGTGTTTTTGAGTTGATCCAGGATTTGACCAAGGAATATGAGTCACTGGTCAAATTTCAGTATTTTATATTCGGACTTTCTATCCTCATCATGGGCCTAATATTCGTGGCGCTTCTCCTGATCGTCCACAATGCCGAAGGGATCATAGAGGGGAGGGCAAAAGAGCAAAGGGAGCTTGAGTCTCAATTAAACCACGCTGAGCGCCTGGCCGCCCTGGGTCAAATGGTTGCCGGTGTTTCCCATGAAATCAGGAACCCCCTGGGGATCATTCGAAGCACAGCAGAACTACTGGGCGGAATGCCTGATTCTACTGACGTACAAAAAAAACTTTCGAGCGTTATCACAGAGGAATCAAGCAGATTAAACAATATTGTCACAGAATTCCTGGATTTTGCACGTCCCCAGGAACCCAATTTCCAGGAATGCTACCTTGAAGAAATTATCAACAAAAATCTCCAGTTCCTCAGCCCCGAACTTGATAAGGAAAACATTTCTGTATATGATAATTTAGACGGCCGGTCTTTAAAACTCAGGGCTGACCCACAACTCCTTTACAGGGCTTTCCTCAATATTTTTATGAATGCTATTCAAGCCATGGAAAATGGCGGTAGCATGACCGTGGATGTGGCCGAGAAAAAAGACCATTATGTGGTAAGTATTGAGGATAAAGGCTGCGGGATTAGGCAGGAAAACCTAAGCAAGATCTTTGATCCCTTTTTTAGCACCAAGGATAACGGAACCGGACTTGGGATTTCCATTGTCAGAAATATTATCGAAGGACATAAGGGTTCTGTATGGATCGACAGTGAGGTAGGAGACCCGCCTGGGCGACATGGTGCTGGAACAAAGGTCTTCATCAAATTGCCAAAAGGATAGATGATGCTAAGGCCGGAACCTGGAATACGGATTTTGGCTATATAGGAGCCATGAAATATGGACACCATCCTGATTGTGGACGATGAAAAAAACTATCTGTTAGTTCTTGAGGCCTTATTAGGGCCGGAAGGGTATGAAATCATTACAGCCGGCAATGCTCATGACGCCCTGCGTTCAGTCCGGGAAGCAGACCTCGATCTGGTCATTACTGATGTGAAAATGCCGGGCATGAACGGGATAGAGCTTCTTGAAGAAAGCAAGAAAATTAAGCCCGAGCTTCCGGTTATTATTATGACCGCCTATGGGAGCATAGAAATGGCTGTGGAGGCCATGAAAAAGAATGCCTACGATTACATTACCAAGCCCTTCCAAAATGAACAGCTAAAGCTGACTGTTAAAAAGGCCCTTGATAACTACCGTCTTATCAAGCAAAACAAATTGCTGAGCCAGGCCCTTTCAGATCGCTTCCGATATGGGAATATGGTGGGAAAGAGCAAACCCATACTCAAGATCTATGATATCATTGAAAAGGTGGCTCAATCCAAGGCATCCGTGCTTATCACAGGACCTTCAGGCACGGGAAAGGAACTCATTGCCAAGGCTATTCACTATGGAGGATCACGAAGGGACCGCCCCTTTGTCTCTATCAATTGTGGTGCTTTGACAGAAACACTTCTTGAGAGCGAGCTCTTTGGGCATGAGAGAGGCGCCTTTACCGGGGCCGTAGCCCTGAAAAAGGGTCGATTTGAACTTGCAGACAGTGGGACACTCTTCCTGGACGAGGTAGGTAATATGCCTCCTCCCCTCCAGGTCAAGCTCCTTAGAGTGCTCCAGGAAATGGAATTTGAGAGGGTTGGGGGAACCAGGACTATCAAAGTGGATGTTCGTGTCCTCTCTGCCTCAAACAGGGATATTAAAGATGATGTTGCCGAGGGCATATTTCGGGAGGACCTTTTCTATCGGCTCAATGTGATTCAAATCGAAGTTCCCCCTTTGCGTGAAAGGGTTGACGATATTCCTCTGCTTGTGAAGCATTTCATTGAAAAACATGTAAGTGATGAAGACAAAGGCAAGATTGAATTAAGCCCCGAAGTGTGGAAAGCCTTTTATGCCTACTCATGGCCTGGCAACGTGAGAGAATTTGAAAATGTTATTGAACGAGCCGTAGTCCTTAGTTCAGGAGGTGTTGTCACCGTTGAGGAATTACCTGAAGAGTTGATTGGGGCAGAAGCCGAATTAGACGTGGATAGGTTTATTCCTCCCGATGTGCCCCTGCCGACAGCACTGGAGCGAATTGAGGAAAAGCTCATAAGAAGGGCCCTGAATCAGTGTAATAATGTTCAGGCCCATGCAGCCGAAATGTTAGGAATCACAAAAAGCTTGATACAGCACAAAATGAAAAAGTACAACATCGCGGTATAGCGGTAAAAAATTTTGTATCCCTATTTTATCAATAAATTAAATATGATATCTGACGTGGCTCCTAACTTGGCATTTTTTGGTACAAAAATTTGTACTTTTCATGCCCAGAAATTAAAACTGAAATAGCAAAGCCCAAAAAAATACCTCAACAAAACAAACAGTTACATACTAACTGCGCGCAAGATCCATTTTGGCAAACAACTTGCAATAAAAAGCGGGAAAGTAATAACTCTTTCCTCCTAAGAGCACCAGCCGCCTCTTTGAGCGGCTGGTTTTTTTTGGCCCTAATAAC
>JBDRPB010000120.1:0-2337 GCA_043809485.1 Pseudomonadota bacterium
GTCGTTATGTGATCAACTGGAACAACCAGCGTTGTTACGTGGAGGTAGAAGATACGGCCTTTGTGGTTCGAAGTGTAGATTTCCAGTTTGGGAGCCAGGCTCATAACGACCGTTTCGACCTGTTTTTGAGCGATGACACCGTAGAGGAGCTCTTGCCAGATACCCTTTTGGTGGGTCAGCAGAATGTACTCTACTGTAAAGTCAAGGGCGGCGCTTTTCCAGCCCGCTTCACTCGCGCCGCCTATTATCAGCTTGCGAGATATTTTGTAGAGGAGAATGAGACCTTTTGCCTTCCCCTCAACGGAAGTAAATATAAAGTTATAATTGGAAAATCTGGGAAATATTAGGTGAGGATTTACGTCACTGGACTAACAATTTCTATTTTTGCATTCTTTCTCATGTTCTTGAGCCAGTTTTCAAACGCCCGCCTCTGCTTTGCCTGCATAAGATAGAAGCGGTATTTCTCCTTTTCCTCCCCGTATTTTTTTTTCATCAATTCCTATTCGCGCTTCCCATCTGATCACGTAGACACCTTTTTCGCTAGAAAAGATTTTATCCGGATATCCCTTGTTTTCATTGAGGCCAAAGGCTATCTCCGTTAACTCGGGGTGATAACCTATGTCCGGAATGCTGTCCCGGCGCATGAAAAAATCGGTCTGTTTAGGCCTTGAATCCTTTTCCTTGGCGAGTTCATCCCACGCCTTTCCCTTTTGCAATTCGGCCAAGTAGCTTTCAGCAGCTGCCTCTGCCTCCTTTGTGGCAAGATATGCGGCAACGTCCTTATTTACTTTGTCGATGACCTCCTTCATCTCCGGCAAATACGACGCCTTTTTGTCCGCTACTTGGAAGACATAAAATTTCCCTTTCAGTTCAATCAATTCACTTGTCTCCTTCTTTTCCAGGGAAAAGAGGGACTCGCGGAGTTTTTCATCGTTCCCACCCACACCGGGTATGGGTTCGTTTTGAGAAAAGTAATCTGTTTCTGCTACCTTTAGGTCGTGTTCAGCCGCATACCGGCCAAGGTCTACCGCATAGGGCATCTGGTCTACAAGGGACATGCCTTTTTCGTGGGCGAGATCTGCGCTCCTATTGTTGGTTAATGTCTCAACTATTTTCTGGCGAACCTCTTCGAGGGGTTTGGTCCTTTCCTCCTTGATGTCTTCCACCTTGATGAGATGATACCCGAAGCGCGTCCTCACAGGGTCACTTATCTCTCCCTTTTTTAACTTGAAGGCAGCATCCTCAAAGGGCTTTACCATCTTTCCTGCAGAAAAATATCCGAGGTCACCCCCTTGGGCCTTTGTTGGGCCTTCAGAATATTTTCTGGCAAGGGCCGCAAAATCCTTCCCTTGCCGTGCTTCTTCCAGGACTGCTTTGGCCTTGTCACGGATCTTTTTTTCCTCGTCTTCCGACGCATCCTCCCCCAACTTAAAAAGGATGTGCCTCGCCTTGACCTGTTTTGGGTCCATGAAACTGCCCATGTTATATTCATAGTAATCCTTGGTCTCCAGATCAGCGACCTTTACCTGTTTTTCAAAATTGGCGGGATCAATTAGGAGATAGGCAAGCCTAATTTTCTCAGGGACTCTGTACTCTGCCTTGTGTTCTTTAAAATATTTATCCATGGAAGCCTGGTCCGGCTTAATGGATTTCATGAACTTGTCAGGCTTGAACTCAACAAAGCTAATCTTGATCTTCTCATTTGTGTAAGTGTAATGATCCAGGAGTTCCTGGTCAGTGACCCCCATGAACGCAAATAAAAATTGGCCAAGCTTTTCCTTAAGAAGTTCATTGGCCATGGTTGCCTCAAAATCCTCAGGCTTCATACGGTTATTGCTTAGGAGGCCCTTGTAGCGCCTTAGATCAAATTGGCCATTTGACTGAAATGCGGGGTAGTCCATTATAGCCTTCTGGACCTCGCTCTCTGTGACTGCCAGCCCCAATTTCTTCGCCTCCAGGCTGATCAACTTTTCATTAATCAGTTTCTCCAGGGCCTTGTTTTTTAGATCGAACACCTTTATCAGATTGTCATTCCAGAGCCCTTTATACTGCACTCGCAGGGCTTCCAAGAGATCCCTGTAGGCCTTTTGATACTGCAGTCCGCTTATCACGTCCCCGTTAACAACGGCCATTTTCAATGCCTCTCGAGAGGTGAAAGAGTAACCAAAATAGAAGATGAAGACTGCAGCAATGATCCCTATCAATAACTTGATGAGCCAGGACTTGGCATGCTTTCTCATTAAACTCAGTACCATTCAGCGATTCCTCCTAAGCACTTGGCCTGTGTAGCACCTTGACTATTCCCTGCATGATAGGCTACTTTTTTAATATCTTTAG
>JBDRPB010000121.1:0-10402 GCA_043809485.1 Pseudomonadota bacterium
CAATCATTCTTATACAGACCTCAAGCTCATTTTATTTCCGATCATCTTAACCTCGCCACCTGCAGCCTCAATCTTTGTCCTGGCAGCCTTGCTCACCCTGTCAACCTCAATGACCACGGGGTGAGAGATATCGCCTTCTCCGAGAAGCTTGATATCACCCCTTGCGTTTTTTACCAGTCCGGCTTTTCTCAGGGCATCTATATCCAGATTAGAGTTTGGTTCAAAGCTATTCAAGTCTTTGATATTGATGATAATACATTCTTGCCTGAATATATTGGTAAAACCACGTTTGGGAAGGCGCCTTTGAAGAGGCATCTGCCCTCCCTCGAAACCAGGGCGGGTCCCGCCACCAGAACGTGACCTCTGTCCTTTATGTCCGCGACAACAGGTCTTTCCGTGTCCGGAGCCCTGTCCCCTGCCCACCCTCTTGCGTTTCTTTCTGGAACCCTCAGCCGGTGAAAGCTCTTGAATTTCCATCACTTTTTCCTTATACAACCTCAATCAATCTTAACAAGAAACGTCACCTTATTAATCATTCCCCTTATAGCTGGCGTATTCTTCAGTTCCACTGTCTTGTTAAGCCTTGTGAGGCCCAAGCCCTTCAAAGTGTCACGAATTTTTTTGTTCTTACCTATCCCGCTTTTTACAAGAGTTACTTTAATCATTTCAACACTGCCCAAGAATTTTTGAATTAAGTAGACTTAACCTAACAACTCCTCAACCGTCTTGCCTCTTCGGCGGGCAAATTCTTCGGGCCCTCTCAATGACCTTAATCCTTTGATAGTTGCCCTCACAAGATTATGGGGATTGTGGGAACCGAGACACTTTGTCAGTATGTTCTGTATGCCTGTTGCCTCCAAAACCGCCCGTACCGCACCACCGGCGATCAAACCCGTGCCAGGGCCGGCCGGCTTCAAGAGAACACGACCCGCGCCCCACCGTCCGATCACCTCATGAGGAATTGAATTATCGCCAAGGTGGACATTCTTCATGTTTTTTTTTGCCTTTTCAATACCCTTCCTGATGGCTTCAGGGACTTCTTTTGCTTTTCCGAGCCCGCTTCCAACCATTCCTTTACCGTCGCCAACCACTACGATCGCGCTAAAACTAAATCGACGTCCCCCCTTGACAACCTTTGCCACCCGGTTGATATGAACAACTTTTTCGATTAACTGAATTTCATCCTGTTCCTTGAACAATGAATTTCTCCCCTGCTTTCCAGTATTTAGTTACTTGTTGTTTATGATCTCCGGCGCGGGGGAGATCCCCCCCATTTTCCCGCCCTAGAACTCCAGTCCATTCTTGCGCGCGGCCTCAGAAAGGGCCTTTACCCGACCATGGTACAAAAAACCGTTTCGATCAAAGACAACCTTTTTGATCTCTTTCTTGAGCGCCGCATCAGCAACAGCAGCACCAACCACTGCTGCCCCTTCCTTGTTCCCGGTATTCTTCCCTATCTTCGATCCAAGCTCCTTGGACAATGAAGACGCCCCTGCCAAAGTCCTGCCTGTGGAATCGTCTATGATCTGGGCATAAATATGCCTGGAACTTCTGAAAACGCATAAGCGGGGTTTCCCGGTAATGCCTCGCACCTTTTTCCTTACCCTTTTTTTTCTCCTTACCCGCGTCTCCGCTCTACTCACGGCACCCATGCTCACAACCTCTTAGTTCGTGTTGTTTATAATTGCCCGTACTTCTCTTGGAATCCCCACCCTACGTCCGTCGGGACCCCAGCTTTCAATGCTGTAATATTGGAGATTCCTTCTATTTGGCGCCTGCCTTGCCAGCCTTTCTCCGGATCATCTCCCCTGCATATTTGATCCCTTTGCCTTTATATGGTTCCGGTTTTCTAAAACTACGGATTTTAGCCGCAGTCATACCCAAAAGCCCCCTGTCAATTCCGCTCAAGGTGATTTTAGTTTTTTCGATTTTCGCATCTATTCCCTCAGGTAACTCAAAATTTATAGGGTGTGAATATCCCAGATTAAAAACCGCGGTCCTTCCCTTCAACTCGGCCCGATATCCCACACCAACAATTTCAAGAACCCTTTCAAAGCCCTTTGTAACACCTGTCACCATATTATCAATCAGGACCCTGAAAAGCCCATGGATAGATCTTGATTCTCTGGTTTCATCAACTACCGAAACAGCAATACTGTCGCCCTCCATGTCCAGCTTAACGTCAGGGTGAACACTTATGTTGAGCTCTCCTTTTGGCCCTTTGATTATGAGCTGGTCCCCTTCAAGTCTGACCTCAACACCCTTTGGTATGGCAATGGGCTTTTTGCCTATACGTGACATTTAAACCTCCAATTAAAAAATCGCTGCGCGATTTTATTACCACACTGAACAAAGGATCTCTCCACCAACACGCATTTCTCTGGCCTGCCTGTCCGACATAAGCCCCTTTGAAGTGGAAACAATATTGATCCCGAATCCGTTCAACACCTTCGGGACGTCTTTGTATCCTGAATAAATCCGACAGCTTGGTTTGCTTACCCGCTTGGCTCCTTCAATAATAGGGACACCTTCTTCATCGTATTTCAAAAAGATTCTTATAAGCCTGTGCCGGCCATCAGAAATTATTTTATGGTTTCTGATATACCCTTCAGACTTCAGGACCTTTGCTATATCTCTCTTCACTTTCGAATTCGGCATATCCACAGTCTCATGGGCGGCCCTAAGGGCATTCCTGATTCTTGTCAGCATATCGGCAATGGGATCAGTCATTGTCATTGTCTCTGCTCCCTAAAATTATTTATAGAATATTTCATCAATATAAGGAGGCAATTAGTGCTTACTGCCTACTCCTTACTGCTTACTACTATTCACCAGCTTGATTTAACCACGCCGGGAATTTCACCCTTTAAGGCCAAATTCCTAAAACAAATACGACAAATCCCAAATTTCCTCAAAAAAGCCCTGCTTCGTCCACAAATTGGGCATCTGTTGTATTGTCGTGCTGAAAACTTTTGTTTTCTCTGGGCTTTAACAACAAGAGACTTCTTTGCCAAAATAACCTCCCTGTCGCGTTCTTTGATCTCGAACAAACTATCTCAATTATGGATGAATACTAATTACGAAAAGGCATCCCCAAGTGCTGCAATAAATAGAGTCCTTCTGCGTCAGTCTTAGCCGTGGTCACAATGGAAATATTCATGCCTTTCATTCTGTCGATTTTGTCGTAATCAATTTCTGGAAAGATAATATGTTCTTTGATCCCTATTGTGCAATTGCCCCGACCATCAAAAATCTTGTCAGAAAGCCCTCTAAAATCCCTAACCCTAGCCAGTGTAACATTGAATAGTTTGTCCAAAAAATCGAGCATCATGTTACGCCGCAGCGTTACCATACATCCAATCGGCATACCCTGCCGAAGCTTGAATCCGGCAATGGACCTCTTTGCCTTGGTGATGACTGCTCTTTGACCCGCGATCAGAGTAAGCTCTTCAACACCAGAATCAAGCACCTTAATATTCTGTATGGCCTCTCCAAGACCCATATTTAAAACAACCATTCGTAAGCGAGGAACGGCCATAATACTTTCATATCCGAACTCTTTCATCAAAGCAGGCACAACTTCTGAATGGTATTTTTCCTTCAATCGAGACAACCCTACCTCCTCAACATTTTACAGTTCCTATCATAAGGAACCCACAGGAAACAATCGATCAAAATCCCATATTGTTTAGCTTCTGTCCACAAATTGACTATTTTCGATTGACAATTGACTATTTGAATAAATCACACCCTGATAAAAAGCTAATCGCTATTAATCAATAATCAATAGTCATTAGTCAATAGTGAATAATCAATCCCCTCACTCGTCCATTGGTTCGCCACACTTCTTGCAGACACGAACCTTTGAGCCGTCCTCCAGTACGCGTTTTCCGATTCTGGTAGGTTCAGCGCACTTGTTGCAAACAATCATCACGTCTGAGATATTCAGCGGAGCTTCCTTTTCAATAATCCCGCCTTGAGCAGTCTTCGCACTTGCCTTCGCGTGTTTCTTAACCATATTGACTTTCTCAACTATCACGCGCTCTTTCTCAGGATCAACTTTCAAAACTGTCCCAATCTTACCTCTTTCTTTTCCAGCAAGAACAATAACCTTATCATTTTTCTTGATTTTAGGGTGTTTTTTCTGCACTTCTACTACTCCCGATTTCCTCAAAGAACTTCTGGGGCCAATGAAATGATCTTCATGAAATTTTTGGCTCTCAATTCTCTTGCTACCGGTCCAAAGATTCGTGTCCCGATGGGCTCCATTTGCTGGTTGATCAATACTGCCGAGTTATCATCAAATTTTATATAGGACCCATCCGGTCTGCGGAGCCCTTTTGCTGTTCTGACAATCACCGCTCGAACAACATCCCCCTTTTTCACCTTGGAATTGGGCATCGCCTCCTTCACCGATACAACTATGATATCTCCTACACTTGCGTATCTCCTCTTAGACCCACCCAGCACCTTTATGCAGGAAAGCAATTTGGCTCCAGAATTGTCAGCAACCTTCAATCTCGTTTGAGTCTGTATCATATCCCCAACCCCGGTGAGCTATCTGTCCATTAAACCTAAACTACAATATTGATTCTCTCAATGACATGCCACCTCTTCCTCTTGCTGAGAGGTCGGCTTTCAATGATCCTCACCTTGTCCCCGATTTGGCACAGGTTTTGGGGATCATGAGCCATATATTTCACACGCCTTTTAACATACTTATTATAGGTCCGATGTTTGGTTAACCGTTCGACTAAAACCAGGGCCGTTTTACTCATCCTGTTGCTCACAACGGTCCCCACCAGCCTTCTTCGTAATCCGCGCTCTGTCATCTGCACCTCAAATATTAAAAAAGCAAATTCATGTGCGAGAAACTTACCTTCCTGCTCTTGAGATTTCCAATTCCCTGATCACCGTCTTTACCCGTGCCAAGTCTTTTCTTGTTTTGGGAATTACGGCAGTATTTCCCAGTTGACCAGTAGCCTTCTGGAACCGCAAATTAAACAACTCTCTGCTCAACTCTTTTGTCCTCTCCATGAGCTCTTCTTCAGTTAGCTCTTTCAACGCCTTTGCCTTCATGAGTTTACGATCTCCTGATAACGAATCTTGTAGCAAACGGCAGCTTGTGACCAGCCAATCGAAAGGCCTCAGCGGCCACAGTCTGGGCCACCCCCTCTAATTCGTACAGGATCCTTCCTGGCTTCACCACGGCCACCCATCCTTCAGGTGCCCCTTTACCTTTGCCCATCCTCGTTTCAGCGGGTTTTTTGGTAAACGATTTATCCGGAAAAACTCGGATCCAAATTTTTCCCCCGCGCTTTATATGCCTTGTTACGGCGATTCGGGCCGATTCTATCTGTTGGGCAGTCATATGGCCACATTCCAGGGCCTGCAAACCATAGTCACCAAACTCCAGAGTGCTACCCCGCAAAGCCTTGCCTTTTGTCCTACCCTTTTGCCTCTTACGATATTTGACCTTTTTTGGGCTTAGCATAACGGGTACCTATTCTTTTTTGGTTTTATCCGGCAAAATTTCGCCTTTGAATATAGTCACCTTAACTCCAATTATTCCGTATGTTGTACGCGCTTCGGCAAAGCCATAATCTATGTCAGCTCTAAGGGTGTGAAGAGGGACTCTGCCTTCCCGATACCACTCCCGACGAGCCATCTCAGCCCCTCCCAACCTGCCGCTACAGGCAATTTTGATGCCCTGGGCCCCAAACCTCAAAGCAGCAGTTACACTCTTCTTCATTGCCCGCCTGAAAGCGATCCTCCGAACCAGTTGCAGAGCCACGTTCTCTGCAACTAATTGTGCTTCAACCTCAGCTTTTCTTACTTCTTGAATATCTATAATGATCTCCCTATTGATCATTTTTTCAAGTTCTCGCTTCAGCTTTTCAATCTCAACGCCCTTTTTGCCTATAACAATCCCAGGTCTGGCGGTGTACATGCGAATTCGGACCTTATTGGCAGCTCTTTCAATCTCTATTCTTGCCACACCGGCCTGAAAAAGTCTCTTTTTCAAAAACTTCCTGATGTTGTAATCTTCAAGGACAAATTTGCTGTATTCCTTGCGAGCAAACCATCTCGAATCCCAGTTTCTATTAACTCCCAATCTAAAGCCGATCGGGTGAACTTTCTGGCCCAATACACACCTCCAGAGCGATTAAACGGTTATGTGGTTAAGCTGCTAAATGTTATAAGTGGATTACAAACAATCCGAATTCAACATTCTCAATTCCTACAACGCATTATTGATCTACTTCTCATTCAGGACAACAGTAAGATGACTCGTTCTCTTCCTTATGGGCGTTGCACGCCCTTGTGCCCGGGGCCGCCACCGCTTCAGAGTTGGTCCTTCGTCAGCATAAACCCGCATGATGTAAAGGGAGTCCACGTCCACACCTGTATTTTGTTCAACATTCGCAATCGCTGAATTGACTAATTTTTTTAGTATTCGCGCCCCTCTCTGGGGTGCAAAGGAAAGCATATTCAATGCCTCTCCGACCTGCTTCCCCCTGACTTGATCCATAACCAAACGAATCTTGCGGGGTGAAATCCTAACAAATTTTGCCACTGCCCTCGTTTCCATAATAACATTCCAATTCAGGCACTCAGCCTTTAGCGGTTATTTCTTCTTGCCCTTCAACCTGGATTTCTTATCCCCGGCATGTCCATAAAAGGTTCGTGTGGGAGCAAATTCACCCAATTTATGCCCCACCATGTCTTCAGTAACAAATACTGGCAGGAATTTTCTACCATTGTGCACCGCAAATGTCAGGCCGACAAACTCAGGGAGAATCGTTGACCTGCGCGACCATGTCTTGATGATTTTCCTGCTCATTGTTCCGGCCGCGTTTTGTACCTTCTTCAATAGATGATCATCGACAAAAGGTCCTTTTTTTAACGATCTTGGCAAGGTTTTTCTCCCTCTTGATTCAATTTACACCCCATCCCGGCTTCTCTCCTGAAGTGAGCCGGTTTAGATGGGATTCGTGAGACTACTTTTTTCGTCTTTTTACAATAAGCCTGTCGCTCGACTTCCTGACTCTGGTCCTGTAGCCCTTGGTCGGAACACCCCAAGGGGTCACAGGATGACGTCCACCTGAGGACTTACCTTCTCCTCCACCATGAGGATGATCCACTGGGTTCATGGCAACACCCCTCACATGGGGCCTTTTCCCTAACCATCTGTTTCTACCGGCTTTGCCGATAGATATGTTTTCATGGTCAAGGTTGCCGACCTGACCTATCGTTGCCTTACAGTCCAGAAGGACCATTCGTACCTCACCGGACGGAAGTTTGATCTGGGCATACTTCCCTTCTTTTGCCATTAGTTGCGCATAACTTCCCGCGCTTCTGGCCAGCTGTCCACCATGCCCAATCTTTAGTTCAATATTGTGGATGTGTGTTCCCAAAGGCATTTCCCTCAAGGAAATGGAATTACCTGGCTTGATTTCCGCACCCGGACCCGAGCTCACCTGATCTCCTACCCAAAGTTTGAGTGGGGCCAGGATGTACCGTTTTTCTCCGTCTACATAATGCAAAAGAGCTATGTTTGACGAACGGTTCGGATCATATTCAATCGAGGCCACTCGAGCAGGAACCCCATCCTTATTTCTCCTGAAATCGATCAACCTGTATTTTTGTTTGTGACCGCCTCCCCTGTGCCGTATGGTCATACGGCCAGCCGAATTCCTGCCTCCCGTTTTTCTAATGGCTGCAAGAAGGCTTTTCTCAGGCCCCTTGCGAGTTACTTCCTCAAACGTAGAAGAACTCTGAAATCTCCTTCCCGGTGAGGTTGGTTTATTCGTCTTAATACCCATTACTTGCTCCGCAGTACGTGGTTAGTTTACATTCCTTCAAAAAATTCGATGTTCGCCCCCGGGACCAGCCTGACAACCGCCTTCTTCCAATCAGACTTCTTTCCCACGGTTTTTCCCATCCTGCGCCGCTTGCCACGCACGTTCATAGTCTGCACATCCAAAACCTTTGTCTTAAAAAAGGTCTCAACGGCCTGTCTTATTTCCACCTTATTAGCCTTTTTGTGTACCTTGAATGTTATTTGGTTAGCACCTTCCTTCTGAATGTTCGCTTTTTCCGTGATGTGCGGCTCTTTAATCACTTGGTATATATCCATCACGATATCAACGCCTCCTCTATCTTTCCTACGGCGGATTGCTCCAGGAAAAGGAGATCATATTTCAGGATATCATAAACGTTAAGCCCCTGGTACCGCATTACCTTCACCCATGGGACATTTTTAGATGATTTTTCCAGGTTTACCAATTTGTCTTCAGTCACAATCAGCGCCTTATTTACATCAAAAATCTTCATAACTCCCACAAAATTTTTTGTCTTGATCTCCGGAAGGTCAAAACTATCGATCACTTTAAGACGATCGGTCTGGACTTTATCTGTCAACGCCATGCACAGAGCAATCTTTTTTACTTTCTTTGGGACCTTGAGAACATACTTACGGGGGTTCGGTCCAAAAGCCACGCCTCCTCCCCTTCTCGTGGGAGAAGCGGCAGATCCAACTCTCGCCCTGCCAGTCCCTTTTTGCCGCCAGAGCTTTCTTCCCGAGGCTTTAACCTTTGAACGGCCTTTTGTGGCAGCAGTTCCTGACCTGTGACTGGCAAGCTGACTAACCACGACCTGATGAAGGACATGTTTTTTTATTGGAACATCAAAGATTTCTTCCCTCAGTTCCACTTCAGAAACCTTTTCTTTTTGAAGATTGAGGACATCCACGACAGTCATCTCGGGCCCCTTACCCTTTCCTCGTTCGTTGAGTCTGTTGGTTTCACCGGATTAATCGAGTCTGGATCTATGAACGCAACAAACTCAATAGACACTGCATCAAACCTTACTAATTTCAATAAGGCCGTTGGAACTTCCCGGTACAGCCCCCCGGACCAGAACCACATCCATTTCAGGCCTAACGCCAACTACTTTTAGGTTCTTGATTGTAACACGGTGGCATCCCATTCTGCCGGGAAGTTTTTTCCCTTTCTGAACCCTCCCAGGCGTGGCACTGGATCCGATCGAACCAGGGACCCTGTGCGAACGGGATCCGTGGGTCTTCCTTCCTCCGGAGAAACCCCACCGTTTAATAACACCACTGAATCCCCTGCCTTTACTAATACCAATCACATGAACAATATCATTGACATTAAAAATATCTGATTTGATCTCCTGGCCGAGCTCGAAGGTTTCAGGGTCATCAATGCGTATCTCATTTAGATGTGCGAAATATCTTTCCCCCGCTGCCCTGAAATGACCCCGCAAAGGTTTATTAACCCGACTCTCTTTTTTGGGCTCATACCCTACCTGGATTGCATTATATCCCTCTTTCTCGACGGTCTTCTTCTGGGTCACGACACAGGGTCCAATCTTCAAGACAGTCACAGGTACACTCTTTCCCTCTTCAAGGAAATGTTGTGTCATGCCCAGTTTTCTTCCAAAAAGTTTTTTGACCATAGGTATTCAGCTCCAAATTACTCCCCAACCCACAACCCGGACAGATCGAAACTAAAGGCACACAAGCCCAAAGCCTTTTGCCTTTTCAATTAAAACCATATCGGGTATTTTGCAATCTTTTTTTCCATTTTTCGACAGATTTTAGGGTTAAGGGAGTTTGATCTCCACATCCACCCCGGCAGCCAAATCAAGCTTCATAAGGGCATCCACAGTCTGTTGGGTCGGTTCAAGGATATCCAATAGACGCTTGTGAGTTCTTATTTCAAATTGTTCTCTTGACTTCTTATTCACATGAGGAGATCTCAGAACACAGTATTTATTAATAGTCGTAGGGAGCGGAATTGGTCCAGCCACTCTCGCCCCTGTCTCCTTTGCCGTATCCACAATTTCCATGGCTGACTGATCCAGCAATTTGTGATCATACGCCTTCAAGCGGATTCGGATCTTTTGGTTGGCAATCATGCTTCCTCTCCCCTATTCAATAATATCGCTGATGACCCCGGCACCAACAGTCCTCCCACCTTCACGAATGGCAAACCTCAACTCCTTCTCCATCGCTATGGGGGTAATTAAATTCACCGCCATCGACACATTGTCACCAGGCATCACCATCTCTATCCCTTCAGGTAACGTCGTAACCCCTGTCACATCCGTCGTTCGAAAATAAAACTGCGGACGATAACCATTGAAAAATGGCGTGTGACGACCACCCTCCTCCTTCGTCAATATATACGCCTCAGCCTTGAATTTCGTGTGCGGCTCTATCGACTTGGGATGCGCTACCACTTGTCCACGCTCAACTTCCTCACGCTTCGTACCCCTCAGCAATACCCCTATGTTGTCTCCTGCCTGGCCTTGATCCAGTATCTTTCGAAACATCTCAACACCAGTACATACCGTCTTCATCGTATCCTTTATG
>JBDRPB010000122.1:0-6204 GCA_043809485.1 Pseudomonadota bacterium
TCTTTAGGCCCTTACAAACGAATTCGTGCGCAAAACGGTCACAATTTTTTCCTCAAGGAAAAGCCTTGTTGGTCACTAAATTCAGGGATTCAGGGATTTAGGAATTGAGGAATTAGATTGAAGCGATTGTTTTCAATTCCCGAATTCCTCAATTCGCAATTCCTCAATTCCGGTTTATCCGGTTTATGTGATTAATCATAAAACACGGTTATTTCGCTAAATATATCAAATTAACCCTTTAATCATCGGCAGTCAATAGAGAATACGTTTTAGCAGCAATTCTAATTTTGACCTTTAGACCTTGCTAACGCAGGGCCGTGGGGTCTCTTTTTAAAGGACGCAAGACGAATTCTACCACAGCTTGTCGAACGCCCCCGTGGCTTTGAATAAAGGCTCCGAGCAGGCAGAGAAGGCATCAGTTGCAACGGAGTCTCTCCTTTGGGGCTGTCATATAACGAATTTCAAGGCTACGCTGCCGTTCAATAGAATGAAATAGTCCCGCCGTGGCGGGATTGCGGCCTTTAAAAAGAGACCCCGCGGCCCTGCGTTAGCAAGGTCTAAAAGTCAAAATTAGAATTGCTGCTAAAACGCATTCTCTATTGACTGCCGATGATTAAAGGGTTAATTTGATACGTTTAGCGAAATAACCGTGTTTTATGGTTAATCACCCAAAGAACGTGATTATCACCGGTTCTTTTAACTTGATTGCTTTGGAGTTTCCTTTTTTCAGAACTTGTAAAGTCCGGGAATCAGGATCGAAGCCTTAGATTTTACGAGAAGGCAAATAAAATGCTAAAGATCATTCCCTTGGGAGGACTGGGGGAAATAGGGTTGAACATGATGGCGATCGAATGTGAGGGATGTCTCCTGGTAGTGGACGCAGGATTGATGTTCCCCGATGACTATATGCCAGGTGTAGATTTGGTGATACCCGACTTCCAATATCTCAGAGAAAATAAAGACAGGCTGAATGCTGTTATCTTGACTCACGGTCATGAAGATCACATAGGCGCAATGCCCTTTTTTCTGAATGAATTTTTTGCACCTGTATTTGGCACCAGCTTTACTTTGGAGCTCTTGAAAGAAAAGCTTAAGGAGCACTCGCTGGTGGAACAACCGGATCTTCGAACAATAAAGGCCGGAGATCTCACCCGGATTGGACCTTTTAAGGTGGAATATATCAGCGTAAACCACAGCATTGTAGGTGGCGTCGGCCTCGCTATTGAGACGCCTGAAGGCACGCTTATACATTCAGGCGACTTCAAGATAGATCCAACTCCAGTAGACGACCAATTTACTGATCTCATCCGGTTTGCGCACTTCGGAGAAAAGGGTGTCCTGGCTCTTTTTTCAGATTCAACAAATGCGGAAAAAGAAGGATTTACCCTGAGTGAAAGGGAAGTCAGAAAAACTTTGTCAGACCTTTTCCAAACATGCAGTGGCAGACTCATTGTTGCCAGTTTTGCGTCCAATATTGGTCGCATCCGGCAAGTCATCAATCTGGCCGAAAAGTTCGACAGGAAAGTAGTTTTCAACGGAAAGAGCATGATCACCAATGTACGTATCGCCAGGGAGCAGGGTTACATCAGTATACCCGAAGGTTTTGAGATCAGCGAACGGAAGATCAGTCAGCTTTCGGATAAAAACATAGCTATCATTACAACTGGCAGTCAGGGAGAACCCATGTCAGCCCTGACCCGGATGGCCCATGGAAAGCACAAAAGTATCAAAATCAAGCAGGGTGATACCATCATCCTTTCTTCACGCTTTATTCCAGGCAATGAAAAAGCTATCACTTCAGTCATAAACAATCTCTATCGCATGGGGGCAAATGTTGTTTATGAAAAGGTCTCTGATATTCACACATCCGGTCATGCCAAAAGGGGAGAATTGAAATTGATGCTAAGCCTCGTGAAGCCGCGGTATTTTATGCCTATCCACGGTGAATACAGGCATCTTGTAAAGCATGCGCAGTTAGCTTTGGACATGGGATTGCCGGAAGATCATGTCTTGCTTGTGGAAGACGGGGCTGTAATCTGCTTTGAAAACCAGAAGGCACGACTGGAAGATCCTGTGCATACCGGCAGGATACTTGTGGATGGGAAAGGAGTGGGTGATGTTGGGGAGATGGTTCTGAAAGACCGGAGGAGGCTTAGCGGACATGGGATGGTTATTGTCCTGCTGGCTGTGGACGAAAAAACGGGTGAAACAATATATGGGCCGGATCTCATCTCTCGCGGGTTTGTGTTTGAAGACCAAAAAGGAACCATACTCGAGGAGGGCAAGGGTATTGTCCTGGAAGTCCTTGACGAGCTGGAAGACTCAATCCCTATTGAATGGGTTAAAGTGGAAGCGGATATAAAAAGGCGGTTGAGACGTTTTTTTCATAAAGTGATTGAAAGGAGCCCGCTTGTACTGCCCATAATTATCCCGATGTGAGTGCTATTGTAATATGTGAAGTGAGGTGTCTAATTTGAGTCGTAAATCAAATACCAAAGACAAAACGGAAAAACCCGCACATCCCATCAGAAAAGAGATCCGGGGACTTATTTTTCTGCTTATGGCCATTATTTTGGGCGGAAGCCTTTTGTTTTATAACCCCGGGGACCAGCTTTTTTGGAACGTGACAGGACCTCTCGGTAAGGCTAAGAACCTTTTTGGCACGGTTGGTGCTCATCTGGCCGGCGGAGTGTTTTTCCTGGTCGGCTTTTCCTCATTCTGGCTGGTGATAATAGCCCTCACAATGGCCTTTCTTTCATTCCGGGGACGTCATGTCTCCTCCCCCGTCAAGAGTACAGTTGCCGCCCTGACCCTGCTTGCCTCTTTCTCGGGCATTTTGAGCCTGCAGTTATCAGACGTAGTAAGCTTCAGGGGCGGACAGATCCTTGCCGGAGGGCTTGTGGGTGTAGATCTGGCTGGATTAACTAAGAAGTTTCTCAATTTTTTTGGAGCATATGTCTTTTTTTTAGCGGTTTTCATCATTTCTCTCATGATCGTATCACACCTTTCCTTAGGTTGGCTTTTTTCCAGGCTGGGCCTGTGGATCATGGGCGCCCTGAGACACATAAAAGAAGCGATAAACAAAAAAAGGGAGCGCAGGAAAAGGTCACACAGGACTACGTTGGCCAGGACAAAAATGAAATCGAAGCCGAAGGTTACCATTGTAAAACCAAAACGAGAGCCCGAAAAAGGGCCCGAACAAGAACGGTTCGGTTTTATGAACGTTGCCGGCGAATTCAAGCTTCCCAATCTTGACCTTCTTGATGACCCGCCTGAGAGGGAGGATACCGGCATACAACGAGAAAGCCTGGAGATGAATGCCAGGCGTGTTGAAAAAAAGCTGGCAGATTTTGGCGTTCAGGGGGACGTCACTGAGATCCTTCCCGGTCCTGTGATCACCATGTACGAATACAAGCCTGCTCCGGGAATAAAAATCAGCAAAGTGGCTGGACTCGCTGATGACCTTGCGCTGGCCTTAAGGGCGCCCAGTGTTCGAATCGTGGCTCCCATACCGGGAAAAGCTGCCATTGGAATTGAGATCCCCAATAACAAGAGGGAAATGGTGTGTCTTAAGGAGCTATTTCAAAGCTCTTCTTACAGGGATTCAAGATATGACCTGCCCATTGCCCTCGGCAAGGACATCACCGGAGAACCTGTAATTGCGGATCTCACAAAGATGCCTCATCTCCTTGTGGCCGGTGCCACTGGAACAGGCAAAAGCGTCTCCCTAAACACCATGATCAACAGTCTCCTGTTCAAGGTTTCTCCGGAAATGGTCCGGTTTCTTATTATTGATCCAAAAAGAATTGAACTGTCTATATATCATGATATCCCCCATTTGCTCCATCCGGTGGTGGTCCAGCCAAAAGAGGCCACAAAGGCACTGAGATGGGCCGTGGAGGAAATGGAAAGGCGATATATGCTGCTTTCTGACAGGGGGGTCAGAAATATCAACAGCTATAACCGCAAGATTCTCAAAGGCCAAAAAAAAATAGTGACCACAGATGAGACCAAGGAGGCAGACAAGCCCCTGTACTATATCATCCTCGTCATCGATGAGTTGGCAGACTTGATGATGTCCTCCTCCAGAGACGTGGAAGAATCAATTACCCGTCTGGCCCAGATGGCCCGTGCCGCAGGCATTCATCTTATTATTGCGACACAACGCCCGTCGGTGGATGTCCTCACAGGCATTATCAAGGCCAATTTCCCGGCTCGAATCTCATTTCAGGTTGCGTCCAAGGTCGATTCAAGAACCATCCTTGATACAATGGGCGCTGAGGCACTTCTGGGTGAAGGGGACATGCTGTTCATGCCTCCCGGTGTGGGACGTCTCACGAGAATTCATGGGGCATACATCTCTGAAGAGGAAACAAAAAAGGTAACTGATTTTCTCAGGAACCAGAAGAAACCGGATTATGACCCCGGCGTTTTGTCCGGGATAGCCCGGGAAAAAGATTCAGAAGAAGAGGAAATTGAATTAGACGAAAAATATGATGACGCGTTGGAAGTCGTGTTTAAAACAGGCCAGGCGTCTATTTCCATGTTGCAGCGCAAACTCAGGGTGGGTTACAATCGTGCCGCAAGGATGATTGAGGCAATGGAAAAGGAAGGTATTGTGGGCCCTTCAGATGGGGTCCGGCCACGGGATGTTTACGGCAAGAGAGGGTAGGGGTTCTCTATGACTCAAAAGAAAATGATTTGAGGGACAGGGTGAGAGCCTAAGTTGGATTCGGGAGTATAAGAAATCTATGGGAAAAGACATAAAAATGACAAAAACCTTCATAATATTTAATCTCATTGTGCTTCTGTTCCATGGAAGCGCGGCGTTTGCTAAAGATGATCTATCCACTGTCCTTGAAGGAATCAAGGGAAAGTATGGAAATCTTCCCGGCCTCAGTATAGCCTATACCCGTGAAGTGATTACCAGGTCCATGTCCATGCTGGGCAATCAGGTAAAGGGAGATCTGGCCACTGGCCAGATGTTTTTCAGGCCTCCTTATTCCCTGAAGCTGGAGCAGAAAACACCAACCATCGAGACCCTTATCGCCAATGAGGAAACGCTCTGGTGGTATATCCCCGATAAAAAGCGCGCTCATAAGTACCCCTCCCAGGAGTTCGGTAAGGAGTTAAGACTTCTGAGCGATATATTCAGAGGGCTCAGCCAGGTGACGAAGAATTTTCAAATTATGATGAGCGATCAAACTGAGCAGGGAAAGTGTCAGATCGAACTCATACCGGACCCTCCCTGGCAGGAAATTGATCGCATCGTCCTTACTGTAACCCATGCGTATAATATCCGGGTGGTGAATATTCACAATCAGTTAGGAACCATAACCCGGTTCACACTTGAAGGCCTGACTGTAAAGGATAACTTTGAAAAGGGTTTTTTCGAATTTATTCTCCCTGAGGGTGTCGAGTTGGTGGAGGAGAAAGGCTAGATGCTATCAAGTTGTTAGGGCTCAGGTCACCCCACTCATACTGGATAATGGCAACCATGGTGATGGCAGCGGTTTCCGACCTCAAGATCCTGTTTCCCAGTGAGACGGGAACAAAACCGGCATCCCTGGCGATCCCGATTTCTTCCTTAGTAAAACCGCCTTCAGGCCCCACCATGCCTACAAATTTTTCCACCGGCGAAAATGCCTTCAGCAAGCTCTTCAAGTCTTGTGATCGTTCCTGCTCCCATAAAATGACTTTTAAGGCATCTTTCCATTTTTCTTTTGTTACCAATTCCTTAAAGGGGGAAAAGGTCTCTATTTCAGCAGGAATATTCCTGTCAGACTGCTTTGCTGAATTTTGAGCTATTTCACGCCAGTGTCGCAGCTTGCTAAGAGTCCTATCCTTTCTTAACGTGATTACTGTCCGTTCGGAAGAGAAAGGGAGAATCCGATCAACACCCAATTCCGAGGTTTTTTGAATCAGATAATCCATTTGACGTGATTTCAAAAGGGCCTGGCAGAGCATGATTTGCACTGGCGAAGGGGGAGGCTTCGGAATGGGCTTCCCAAGAACGACCTGTACTTCGCGGGGTGTAGCTGATTCTATGGTGACTTGAAAGCGAGTCCCTTTGCCGTCCATGAGAACAAAACGATCCCCGGTCTTCATTCGCAGGACTTTTGTTATATGTTTTGCCTCGGATCCTGTAATGGAGCAGGTACCGCCGCTTTCCCTTATTTCCTCAACAAAAAAGCGTCTCAATGT
>JBDRPB010000123.1:0-13247 GCA_043809485.1 Pseudomonadota bacterium
GTGGAGGCAGGGTTCTTTTTCTCAATTCCCCCATCAATAGTCCGTTCCAGGCAAAAGCAAAAACTTGTAAAACAACTCCCTCTTTCTTACCTGCTGGTTGAGACTGATAGTCCTGTTTTGGGACCGTCGCCAGATGAGCGCAACGAACCTGCCAATGCGGTGATTTCCATTAACGCAATCGCAGAGATAAAAAACATAAGCAAGGAGGAGGTAATGGAAACTGTGTTTGACAATACCTGCCGCCTGTTTGGGGATTTAAACCTCTGAAGAATCAGGATCAAAGAGATTATAAGCGCCCTTTCTAATATATTTTCGCCCTGGAACCAGTGCCGTATCATGGTTCTGACCCTTTTACCTTTCGCTCCACTTAAATGAATGTTGTTTCAGCTTGTTATTGACAAGGATGACGGGGATAGGGACCAATCCGATCTTTTTTACCTTGTATTTTAATCAAAATATACTAATAACACCCCTGTATATTCTGCGGGAAAGGGCTTTTTTCAGTTTCTATCGGGGCTGGGGCAGGCGGGAAACTCTTAGTCAAATGATGCGTCAATTCCAAAAAGAGGCACAGAATGACAACGAACACAGCAAGGGATACTGTAAGGGTAAGTGAAAAGAGGTAGTGAGATGGCGCTACACACATGTCGGCGCTCCTGAAAAACAGGATTAAAAGGTTCCCAATGGAACTTGTCCTGACGCCCCGGGGCAAAGACATGATCCCGGTACTTGGACCCGTAGTCACCATCTCACCAAGAAATACTTTATCACATACATTCATATATATTCAACAACTCTTTTAAGATTATTTTTCTGTTCATTTTTTCCCAGCCATGGATAACAGGCCATAAAAAATCGTAATTTCTTAAAAGAAATTGGTCATAAAGTCGTTTATGGAACCAGAACATATATTTTTCTTGGCATGGGAGGAATTCTTCTGTAAAACAAATCTTGAAATAATGGAGGATAAATAATGAAATGTGCTATATGCGGAATCGAAGTAGATTCCATTGATGAAGCCATAAATGAGGGGTGGATACCCTATGTTTGGGAGGGAGGCCAGGAAAAAGAAGGGCCGTATTGTGGCTCATGTTCCGAGATACTCATTCAAGTAAATGAAGATGGAGAATATGTGGTAAAGGAAGAATATAGAGGGAAAATCACATATCAGGAGGGGGATTTTATTGACGAAGAACCCCATGAACATGTGTCAACAGGGGTTATCCTGGAATATTGCGATAACTGACCTTAAGAGGAAAACCGTTGATCTAAGGAATAGGCTACGTGAGCAAACCTGTTCTCCCCCCCAAATTACGTTCCCCCATTCCAACTACGGCAAAGTGACCTATGAGATGCCATTTTGGCATGTAATTCATCCCCATGAAAAAGCAGCCTGTCTTTTTGTCTGATAGAGATCGGATAGCCAAATGGGCCTGGCAATGCCTCGCAAACAGGCTTGAGGCAGTATAGCCGGGAAGATGTGGTCTATTTGACACATTTTGACAGCCTGTGTCAGGTTTTGTCAGTTTCTCTATCAGGGTTATTTCGATGAAATTAGGCTAACTATTTAGAATTTAAATCAATACTTATTTCAATAGAGATGTGGCACAAGTCTTGAAGGGTAGGAAAGAGACCCAAACCTGTCAGTGTTAATCAGTATTTTGGAGATCCTATGGGCTACATTCTCGTTATTGATGATGATAAGAACATCTGCTACCTCTTACGCTCATTTCTTACAGAAATGGGTTATGAAGTAAAAGTTGCTCACGATGGGGAAGAAGGAATCAAACACTTTGATAAAAGCTGTGATTTCGATTTAGTCATTACCGATATTCGTATGCCCAGGATGAATGGTTGCGAAGTTGCCAGATATATCAGGGGCTCGGATAGGTCATCCACACCCATAGTGGCGATTACCGGGTTTAGTGAAAATGATATTAGCAAGGAATTCTTCAATTCTCTATTGATAAAGCCATTCAATCTGGAAGCTCTTAGAGACGTCGTTACGTCATTAACAAAAAATTGCTGAATGTAGCCAACAACGTACCTAAGAGGCTATCCGAGTTCACCTGATCATAATGCTTCAAGGAAGACTCGCCACGATAAGACTCAGAAGCTCACATTTCCGGGGGTTCTCGGGAAGGGAATTACGTCTCTGATATTGGCGAGACCGGTCACAAATTGAATAAGGCGCTCAAATCCAAGTCCAAAACCGGAGTGAGGAGTTGACCCGAATTTTCTTAATTCCAGGTACCACCAGTAATCATCAGGGTTAAGGTTCATCTCCTTGATCCTTTCAACCAGGGTATCATGGTCATCTTCACGTTGGCTCCCGCCGATGATTTCTCCGATCTTTGGCACCAGCACATCCATTGCGCGCACTGTCTTTCCGTCCTCGTTCAGCTTCATGTAAAAGGCCTTTATCTCTTTTGGGTAGTCCACAAGTATTAGCGGCTTGTCAAAGACCTTTTCGCAAAGGTACCTCTCATGTTCCGATTGAAGGTCGCATCCCCAGTTGACCGGAAACTCAAACTTTTCCTTTGCTTTTAAGAGAATTTCTATCCCTTCCGTATAGGTCAGGTATTCAAAATCCTGTGACACCAGCTTCTCAAGGGTATCCACTACTGTAGAATCTATGAACCGGTTAAAGAATTTCATGTCCTCTTCACAGTTTTCCAGCACATGGGTAAAAATGTATTTCAGCAGTTGAACTGCCAACTCTGCATTGCACTGGAGATCACAAAAGGCCATCTCGGGTTCAACCATCCAGAACTCAGCCAGGTGACGGGACGTATTTGAATCTTCTGCTCTGAAGGTGGGTCCAAAAGTGTAAACGTCTCCCATGGCAAGTGCATAAATTTCGGCTTCAAGCTGTCCGCTCACGGTCAGAGAGGCAGGTCCTCCAAAAAAATCCTGCGTAAAATCAGGGTGACCATCTTTTTGGGGGATCTGGTCCAGGTTAAATTTGGTCACCCTGAACATCTCTCCGGCCCCCTCGCAGTTGCTTCCAGTGATAATGGGTGTATGAATGTAAATAAAACCTCTCTCCTGAAAAAAGGAGTGAATGGCATAGCTCATGATATTTCTCACCCTTGCCACAGCTCCAAAAGTATTGGTTCGAGGCCTCAGGTGAGCAATGGTTCGCAGAAATTCAAAGGAATGCCGCTTCTTCTGAAGGGGGTAAACAGCAGGGTCAGCCCACCCCACAACATTGACCTCATCTGCCTGAAGCTCTACCCTTTGACCCTTGCCAGGGGAGGCCGCCAATAAACCCGTGACCTTGATGGAGCACCCGGTGTTTAATGCAATAATCTCATCCTTGTAATTTGGCAGTTTTCCATCGGCTATTATCTGCAGGCTGCCCATACAAGATCCGTCATTTACTTCAATAAAAGAAAACCCGCCCTTTGAGTCTCTTTTCGTCCTCACCCAGCCCATTATTGTGAAGCGGGCGCCAATCTCTCCTGAAGAAAGGATTTCAGCGATTCTTGTCCTTTTCAAACCTGTAACCTCGAATTATAACCGCAAAGCGGTTTTATCCTTCTTTTTTCTCAAATTCTGCCATGAATGCCACCAGGTCCTTTACCGCCCAGATATCTGTGGCATTGTAGATGGAAGCCCGACAACCACCAACTGAACGGTGTCCTTTCAGGCCTCCCAGCCCCTCTTCCATGGCCTGAGCCACAAATCTTTTTTCCAGGTCCTCGTTCGGAAGCCTGAAGGTCACATTCATCAGGGACCTGCTGTCTCTTGCCGCAGTTCCCTGATAAAAATCGGATTGATCAATAAAGCCGTATAGGAGGGCTCCCTTCTCTTTATTGACCTTCTCCATTTCCTCAAGTCCGCCAATGGTCTCTTGAAGCCATTTGAGAACCAGATTGGTCGCATAAATGACCAGGCAGGCCGGCGTATTGAACATGGAATTTGTCTCACTGAATGTAGTGTATTTCAGCATTGTTGGGATGTCATCCGGTACTCTTTCGAGCATGTCTTTTCGTATAATTACCATTGCAGTGCCAGCAGGCCCTATGTTCTTCTGTGCTCCCGCATAGATCAACCCGAAAGGCTTTGCATCAAAAGGCCGGCTCATGATGTCCGAAGACATGTCGCAGAAAAGCGGAACATTTCCGCTTTCAGGGAATTTGGCCCACTGAGTGCCTTTGATCGTGTTATTCGAGGTAAAATGGAGATACGCTGCATCCTCATCTACTTTGAAGTCTTTTGGAATATACGAGAACCCCTTATCCTCGGAAGAGGCGATCACGCGTACATCCTTCCCCTGTATCCTGGCCTCCTTTATGGCTTTGGTGGACCATGTGCCTGTGTTGATGAAATCCAGCGGTTTCCCTTCCAGGCTTAGATTCATCGGGATCATGCAAAACTGAAGGCTGGCACCACCCTGGATAAAAAGGACGTGGAAATCTTCACCGAGATTCAAGAGGCTTTTTGTGCTTTCAACTGCCTCATTTATCACGTCGTCAAACCACTTGGAACGATGGCTCACCTCCAGGATAGACATCCCGGAGCCCTTGAAATCTAAGAGTTCTGCCTGTATTTCTTCCAAAACAGGCAAAGGCAATGCAGCCGGACCAGCATTAAAATTGTGTATTCTTTTACTCATTGGTAACCTCCTTTAAATACTTTAACTTTCAAGTTCTTCCAGCGTTTCTTTAACTATCTTGAGCCCTTCTTTGTCTTTTTCGTATGGTGGGCGACCCTCCAGGTCCGCCTCAATGATACCATTGCAGAAAGGGATAAAAGCCAGAAAATGAAAATCAGGCATTTGCTTCAACAAGAAATCCCTGTCCTTGTCCGACCGGATCTTATTGCCCACAAAACTCAGTTTTTTTATCCTGAGATCTCCCGCCAGTTTGCCGATCTGATGCGCTGTCTCAATGCTCCGCCTTCCGGGTTCCACCACGACCACCAGCCGGTCAACGGCCATGGCCGTACCCCGGCCCAGGTGTTCCAAACCGGCCTCCATATCCATTACCACTGCCTCATCCCGGGCGAGCACAATATGCCTCACCAGATTCTTGAGGAGGATGCTCTCGGGACATACACATCCTGCCCCACCTGTTTTGACACTTCCCATAACCATTACTTTTACGCCATCTACTTCGACGGACAGTTTCTCCGGCAGGTCGTCAACTTTAGGATTCAGTTTAAAAAACTGTCCCATAGTACCCGCCTTGGCCCCGGTTCTTTCCTCAATCAGACCCTTCATTTGTGAAATGGGTACTATTTCACCGCTGTTTTTGACGCCAAGGGCCTGGGCCAGGTTGGCATCGGGATCGGCGTCAATGGCCAGAACACGTTTCCCCTCGTCCGCGAGGGCCCGAATTAGAAAGGCGGCAAACGTAGTCTTCCCCACGCCTCCCTTACCACTTACGGCAATCTTCATATTTTGTCTCCTTGTGCTTTCTGCTTTTTAAAAAGTAGCGTCTCGATAAATTCGGGCTGTATTAATAAAATCCCCCCTGGCCCAGACCTGGCCTTGATATTCTCTTCTTTAGAATTTTATAAATAGTATCCCTCCGGCCAACACAGATTACATACACGGTTATGTCGTTATCTTCAGCCTCATATACGAGGCGATACCCGACAGAACGCAATTTTATTTTGTAATAGTTTTTGTATCCTCTTATCCTGGCAGAATCGATATGTGGCGTTTCAAGTCTACGCTGCAATTGTTTTTTAAATTGAGATTTGACCTCCGGGGATAGCTTACACCACTCCTTCCAGGCGCTGGGCAGAAATTTCAGTTTATAACTCATCGATACCGACCTCAACGGCACCTTCCTTTTCGCCTTTACGCTCCTCGATGATACGGCCAAGCTCGATATCCTCTGCCAGATCCATCAATATCTCATAAGTTTTAGCCGGTACGATGTACGCGGTGGGTTTGTTGCGGTTCAGCAGTGCAATGGTTTCACCGTGAGCACTATCAATGAGAGCTTGAGGGTTTCGTTTCATATCGCTGATACTGGCCGTCAAGTCGGCATGGATTTTAATAAGCATATTAATAAACCCCCTTAAAGGTATAATATTTAGTGCTATTAATAGTACTATTAATGGAGCTTGTCAAACGTTTTTATGAGTGGGGGTTCAAGCCAAGCAACCGACTTGAGAAAGACTTAACATCCACCACAATCAGGTAGAGTGCCGGCACTAAAAGGAGAGTCAACACGGTAGCCACCAGCAACCCAAAGGAAATGCTTACAGCCATGGGAATAAGAAACTGGGCCTGAAAACTCCTTTCCATTAATAGGGGTAAAAGGCCAGCAATGGTGGTCAGGGAAGTTAGGATGACGGCGCGGAATCTGGCCTTGCCCGATTCTTCCACTGCCTGCCTCGTGGGCGTTCCTTTCCGTATTGCCCGATTGACAAAATCCAGCAGGATGATGGAGTCATTGACCACAATGCCCGAAAGGGCCACCACGCCCAAAAGGCTCAAAAGCGTAATGTTCAAGCCCATTATCAAGTGCCCCAGGACGGCACCCACCATGCCAAAAGGCAGGGCCACCATGACAATGACGGGTTGAACGTAGGAACGGAACTGAGTCGCCAGCAGGACATAGATCACCAGGATTGCAATGATATATCCCCTAAACAAGCTGCCTACAGACTCGTTGGATTGCTGTCTCTGCCCTTCAAAAGAATACGTTATCCCGGGATAACGGCTCATCAGATCAGGAAGAAAACTGCTGCTCAGGTCCGTGAGGATACGCTCCGCATTGGCAACGCCCTCATCCAGATCCGATATGACGGTAATCTGGCGCTGCCGGTTGATTCTGTTTATTACAGAGTAACCGCGCCCATAGGCTACCTCTGCCACTTCTCCAAACGGTACCTCATGCCCAATAGGATCGCGGATACGCATTTCTTCAATGGTTCCCAGGGTGCGTCGTTCCGGTTCAGAGTAACGAACCATAACCTTGACATCATCCCGTCCCCGCTGGAGGCGGACTGCTTCCTCTCCATAGAAGGCCTGTCTTACTTGCCTTGCCAGGCCAGCCAGGGTGATTCCCAGTGGCCGGGCAGACTCCCTGGCCTTCATTTTAATTTCTAATTTGCCGGGTTTGAAATTGTCTGTAATGTCAAATGTACCCCGATATCGGGCTATCTCAGATTTGAGTTCATTAGCCGCCTTTTTCAGTCCCACAAAATCACGGCCTATCAGTTGAATTTCAATGGGATTCCCTCCCGGACCGCCAGTAAGGGTCGAAAAGGCAAGCCTCTCTGTGCCAGGAATTTCACCCACCAGTTCTCTCCAGCGATTGACCACCTCCGTTACCGTGACGGAGCGTTCTTCGGCCGGGAGGAGTTCAAGAAAAACCTGCCCCGCATGCCCCCCAATTTCTGTGTCTCCAAAGCCGGGGTTGGAAATAATACCTGTGAGGCTGAAAGAGTAAAGGACAATGTCTTTACCATCTGTTTTTTCCCCGGAAAACTCCTGATTCAGTTGTGGAACCACACCTTCGATTCTTTTTACAGTTGCCTCCGGCAAACTTGCGGGCGTGCCAAGGGGGTAACTCATCTGCACCTGAATGTAATTGCTGTCAGGCTTGGGAAACAAGACAAAAGGGACATGTCTACCCTGGATCAGTCCAAAGATGATAATCAGCACGCCCAGACCAACCGTGAAAATGAAATAGCGATTCTTTAAGGCGCGTGTGAGTATAGGACCGTATATATGTTTTACGGTGTACTGAAGGCCGTTCTGGATCCGATCCAGAAACCGTGTGTGCCATCTTTTCTTTTTTACGGTCTTGAGATAGTCACGTTCCAGGGTCCCGGCAAGGTGTGCAGGAAGGATGACAAAGGCCTCCCAAAGGGAAACCGCGAGGATAGTAATCACGGCTATTGGAAGAATTTTTATGAATTTTCCCATAATACCACTAACATAGAGCAGCGGCATAAATGCAACAATGGTCGTACTAACCGCCATGAGCACAGGCACCCCCACTTCCCCCATACCCTCGATGACGGCCCGGATGGGGGGTTCGCCTCTCTCATAATGGGCGTAAATGTTTTCCCCAATAATGATGGCATCATCCACAAGGATACCGAGAGTCATGATAAACGCAAAGAGGGACATCATGTTGATGCTTTCACCCATCCAGTAGAGCACGTAAAAAGCGGCCATGAAAGAAATCGGGATGCCGAGTGCCACCCAGAAGGCCAGGCCAATGCGTAGAAACAGGGCAAGGCAAATAAAGACCAGGATGATTCCCTGGATCCCGTTTCTCACCAGGAGATCGATCCGGTCTTGAACAATGAGAGATAAGTCACCCCATGGTGCCATACTGATCCCAGGGGGAAGTTTATGTGCATCTTCCTGTATGTAGCCGTGCACCACCCGGGCGATATTGATAAGATCTTCGTCTCGCGTTTTTCTAACCTGGACCAGGGCGGCAGGCTGGCCATTGAAACGGCCCTTTTGCTCTGTATCCTGAAATCCGTCTATGACATCAGCCAGATCACCTAAACGGATAATTGTGCCATCGGCAAGCGTGATCAAGGGGATTTCTTTGAAATCCTTTCCCGTATATCGTTGTCCTTTCGCTCGAATCAGCACCTCGCCCCCGGCAGCCTTAATAATCCCGCCTGGAAGATCGAGACTGCCGGTTCTCACAGCGGCTGCAACCTGATCAAAGGTCAGCCTGTAACGTCTTAGATTCTCTTCGGAGATTTCAACCGAGATCTCGTATTCCCGGACCCCGGCAAGGTTCACCTGTGAGATGTTATCGAAGGTCAAGAGATCCTCCCTGACCTTCTCTGCCACCTTGCGAAGGGCCAATTCGGATACATTTCCGTAGATGGCGATGTTGATGGCCTCTTCCTTGAATGTGACCTCCCTAATCAGGGGTGTCTCCGCCTCCTCGGGGAAAGTATCTATGGTATCGACCTGGGTCTTAATCTCATCGACAACCTTCTGGACGTCGTCCACATCCTCTTTTAGTTCCAGAAGAATAGTGCCAACCCCTTCCTGTGCCTTGGAAATAATTTTTTTAATCCCCTCGACAGACTGTATCTTTTCTTCGATCTTGACGATGATTCCTTCTTCGATCTCCTCTGGGCTGGCACCCGGATAAACCACCTGGATATAGATCCTATCCAGGGAGAATTGGGGAAATACCTCCCGCGTCATGCGTGTCAGCGCCAAAAGGCCCATGATGATCACTAAGACCATCAGCAGATTGACCGTGACCCTGTGTTCAACAGACCATCGGGCAAGCGATTTCATCCTGATGCTCCCGTTTGGTCAGACTTCGGTTTTATGCGCACCTTCATTCCCTCTGTAGCGACACCAGGAAAACCCGTAATGATTTGATCTCCTTCTTCAATCCCCTCTTTGACGTACAACTGATTGTCCACACGCCTGAAAACCTTGACAGACTTGATGTGTACCTTGCCATCGTTCACCACGTAAACGCTGTTGTCTTCATGAACCGCCCCCTGGGGAAGGAGGTACAGATCATCCACTCGTTTTCCTACGATTTCCACCGTGACAAACATCCCTGGCATGAGCGGATGTCCGGTTCCGGGATGACCATCTTTTACTTCTATTATTACCGGCAAGGTGCGGGTGGTTTCTTCCATCTGCCCCTTGGTTCTGGATACAAAACCCTGCCAGTGAATTTTCTGCCCTGCCGCATTAAACGTGACTCGCGCCCTGGCAGGTGGATCACCTTTCAGATTTACGGTTCCTCCGGAATCAAAATGAAGCCATACAATGTCCTGGGGCGGGATATGCACCTCCACCTCCATAATTCCCACGTTATACAGGTGCGCCAATTTCGTCCCTGCGGTCACATATTGGCCTGTTTCTGCAAGTTTTTTTGCCATACGGCAATCAAAGGGAGCCCGGATTTCTGTCCGCTCCAGATCCAATTGAGCCTCTTGCATTTGTACCAATACAGACTGGCGCTGGGCTTTTAAAAGATTGATGCGGGGTTTAATAAGTGCCAGGGAATTTTCAATCTCCTGTGCCTTTTGGCGGCTCGTCAACCATCTCTGCTGGGTTTGATCCAACAGGTTCTGAGAAACCACCTTCCGCTTTGCAAGGGCCAGATTACGTTCGTATTCTGCTTTTACAAGACCAAGGTCCTCTTCAACGATTATCAAGGATGCCTGAAGGTTTTTCCTCTCCTGGGAAATCCTAACTACTTCCGCATCCAGCCGCTTTATTTCCGTACGGAAGCGGTCCACGTTAAGGCTGTAGGTGCTTGGATCAATACGCATCAAAAAGGCACCTTTGGGGAAATATATTCCTTCCTCAAAGTCAGGAGACATTTCTACAATCCTCCCGCGCACCTCTGCCGTAAGGCCCAAATTTTCTCCGGAACGTACTGTCCCGTAAGCCCGAATGATCATGTTTTGAGAGGTTTTGTGGGCTTTGATTGTCTCTACAAGAGTCACCGGATTCACAACAGTCCGGCGTGTCGGGTGTGGCCGCATCTTGATCAAGACAGCAGCAATGGCCCCGGCAACGATTAAAACCAGGGCGATTCTCAAGCCTTTTATAAATATCCGGCTGGTATTTTTATTTCCGGTTTCCACAGTTGTCACCAACCTATTTTTCCTTCCAGACAGGTTTTCGCTTTTTTAGAAAAGCATCTACCCCTTCTTGCGCATCCTCGGTCACACAAAGTGCCGCAAAGGTTTCATTTGAATATTCCAGCGCCTTTCCGAATTCCATGTCCGACATGCCATAAAATGACTGTTTCCCCATTTGAAGGGCCAAAGGGCTTTTTTCAGCCAGCTTGTTGGCAAGGGCCATAGTTTCTTCCTCCAGTTGATCCGCAGGCACTACCTTGTTTACGAGGCCCCACCGTTCCGCATCCCTGGCATCTATCATGTCTCCGGTGAGCAGCATTTCCAGACAACGCTTTCTGCCAAGTGATCTGGACAAGGGGACGGCAGGGCCCATGCAGAAAAGGCCCACATTAATTGCAGTAGTCCCGATCTTAGTGCCTTCCGCAACAATAGCCAGGTCACAGGCAGCAATGAGACCGGCACCATTTGCCACGGCATAACCATGGGCAGAAGCGATAACAGGTTTCTTCATGTATGCAATCACATTGCCCATTTGCTCCATTAATCCCACCCATGCACGATACTCCTTCAGGGATTTCCCAAAAAACTCTGACACATCGATGCCAGTGGAGAAGGCCTTACCAGCCCCTTTTACCACAACAACCCGGACTTTGGTTTCATTATCCAGTTGAATTAATGCCTGGTTCAATTCCTTTGCCATTTCTGAGCTGAATGTATTGAACTGCTCGGGCCGATTTAGAGTGATGATTCCCACATGATTTTCGTGTTCCACAATTACGGTACTGTAAGACATTTGTTACCTCCTTTGTAACTACCAGGTTCAAAGTTCCATGGCTCACGGTTTGTGATTCCTCGCTGTATTCTCATTTACATTTTTTACATAGTCAATAGCCCTCATTCCAAGTAGAATTTGTTGAAATCAGCAATTCTAATTATGGCTTTCATCTGGCAGGACCGCAGGGTCTCTTTTTAAAGGCCGCAATCCCGCCACGGCGGGACTGCTTCATTCTATTGAACGGCAGCGTAGCCTTGAAATTCGTTATAGAACAGCCCCAAAGGGGAGACTCCGTTGCAACTGATGCCTTCTCTGCCTGCTCGGAGCCTTTATTCAAAGCCACGGGGGCGTTCAACAAGCTGTGGAAGAATTTGTCTTGCGGCCTTTAAAAAGAGACCCCACGGCCCTGCATTAGCAAGGCCTAAGGTCATAATGAGAATTGCTCGCAATTTTAGACACTTGAAAATGAGCCCTAAATCACATATTATTGTTAAAAGCGGTTTAACAAAAGGATCTCTAAAAGATGATACCTCAAAAGATGGAACGTGTTCAAACAGGCCTTGATCGTATCAGGGTAGGTCTCTGGAAACAGCTAAAAGGGTATAAACTGGGCCTGCTCTCCAATCAGGCTTCCCTGGACAGCATGTTCAACGGGGCCAAAGAAGTCATCACTCGTCTGCTTCCCGGGCAGTTGAAGGCCCTTTTCGGACCCCAGCATGGCTATGGTGGTGAAGACCAGGATAATATGGTCGAAACCGACCATGCCTACGACAATGCCTCGAAAATACCGGTATTTAGCCTTTACGCCGAGAACAGGGAACCTCTCCCTCATATGCTTGAGATTGTGGACATTTTGATCATCGACCTTCAGGATGTGGGAACCCGGGTCTACACCTTTGCCTCCACCATGCTCAACTGCCTTAAGGCGGCGGTAAAGGCTGGTAAAAAAGTAATTGTCCTGGACCGCCCCAATCCACTGGGAGGCGAAGTCCTGGAGGGAAACCTCCTGCGCCCGGAACTCTATTCTTTTGTGGGGCCATACAGTCTTCCCATGCGTCACGGCCTGACAATGGGAGAAATGGCCCGGATCTTTAACGAGGTATTCAGACTGGGCTGCGACCTGGAGATCATAGCCATGCATGGGTGGCGTCGGGAGATGTTATGGGATAAAACCGGGTTAAAATGGATTATGCCATCTCCTAACATGCCACTTCCGGAAACGGCTTACGTGTACCCAGGGCAGGTGATCTGGGAGGGAACAAACCTCTCTGAGGGGAGGGGTACGTGCCGGCCATTTGAGATATTCGGAGCTCCATACTTGGACCCGGAATCGGTAAAAGAGGCACTTAAACCGGATGCGACAAGGGGCTGTTTTCTTCAGGAATACTCGTTTCGCCCCACTTTCCAGAAATGGAAGGGAGAACTCTGCAGGGGATTCATGCTGCATGTGATGGATCCCCATACTTACCGGCCCTATTTTACTTCAATCGCCATGCTGAAAGCGATAATGGAAATCCATAGAAAGGACTTTAAATGGAAAAAACCGCCCTATGAGTATGAACAGGAAAAAGAGCCCATAGACCTGATCCTGGGCGATACATCATTGCGCCAGGGCCTGGAATCGGGAGTCCCTCTTGCCCGCATCACACAAAGCTGGGTCGCGGATCTCGAATCATTTTCAAAGTGGAGAAGGCCATACCTGCTTTACTCATAAAGCCCTGAAGCCTTTTGGCACAGCAATTTCGGGTCTTAAGAAGGAAGGAGATGGAAGCCATAATGAAAATTGCCATACTGTGGCAGGCTCATTTTAAAACATCCATAGATTATTTCTTTTGCCCCCCGCCAATCCATTTATCAATGGCTTCTTTGTCGAATCGCCATACCCTTCCAATACGGATCGCAGGAATCT
>JBDRPB010000124.1:0-16714 GCA_043809485.1 Pseudomonadota bacterium
GGCTATCGAGTCGAGACCTGGAGTGGAACTGACAACGATGGCTCCAAAGTTAATACAAACACTGTAACAATGGATTCCAACAGGAGTGTTACACTCCAATTCGAAGAGGTACCGGCGACACAATACCAACTGACTGCCACAGTAACAGGTGGTCATGGTACTATTTCTCCCACAAGCGGGACCTATGGTGAAGGAACAGTAGTAACATTAACTGCTGATCCGGATACAGGTTATCGTGTGGCGTCCTGGAATGGAACAAATAATGATAGCTCCACTGCTAATACAAATACCGTAACCATGAATTCCAACAGGAGCGTTACGGTTCAATTTGAAGAGATTCCTGCCACGCAGTACCAGTTGAGCGCTAGCGTAACAGGCGGCCATGGTACTATTTCCCCCACAAGCGGGACCTATAATGAAGGAACTGTAGTAACCCTGACCGCGGGACCTGATACTGGCTATCGTGTCCAGGTCTGGAGTGGCACCAATAACGATAGCTCCACAGCTACTACAAACACCGTAACCATGAACTCCAACAGGAGTGTCACGGTTCAATTTGCTCAAACACCGCCGGTGATCAATCTTTTTTCGGCAACACCCAGCACTATCAGTGAGGGCGAATTTGTTACGCTTTCCTGGAATATTACTGGTGCTACCTCAGCGACCATTGACAATGGAGTTGGTACTGTTGTTACCACAAGTGGATCAGCCCAGGTTGCGCCCACAATTACGACCACCTATACGTTGACGGCCAGCAATCCTGCAGGTACAGTCACTCGTGGGGTGACCGTTACGGTACTTCAGGGGGGTCCGGTAATCGATAGTTTTACAGCCTCACCCAGTACAATCAATGAAAGTGAATCTGCAACCCTTTCGTGGAGTATTAGTGATGCAGATTCAGCGACTATTGACAATGATATTGGCCCTGTTGATCGGGTGAGCGGTTCTCTTGAAGTCTCACCCCTTTCCACAACCACCTATACGCTCACCGCCACCAATGATAACGGTTCAGTCATTAGTAAAGTGACCGTTACTGTCTCAGAGCCGTCAGTTCCTGAAATAGTTGAGACAGTCCCTCACGATGGCGCAGGGGTTAATGATAGCACCCGCGTGTCCAATATGACATCATTTTGTGTGCGAATCGAAGACTCTGATGGCATAGACATTACGGACCCAGCGAGCATCAGGTTTACGGTCGATGATGGTATTGTTGAGGAGTATACGCGAGATCTGGGGGATCATTCTGTTGTCAGAGTTATAAAGCTCACTGATGATGATGACACACGGGTCACCAAACTCTGGGTAACGTACGATAGGTCTAAAGAAGATGAATTTGAAGACTACAGCTATGATATGCAGATCAATATTAAGGTGGATATAAATAACAGCGCAGGCCGGGAGATGGCCCAGGAAAGTCATTCAATAAAAATAGAAACAGAAGCGGAGCACGACAAAGCAGAAGCTGCATCGCCAAAAACGGAGCCTGTGGATTTATCAGATCCAGATCTCGAGGACCCTGAATACACTTATAATGCAGGGATCAAGGTTACAAGCGGTAAGCTCAAGGGCGCCAAGATTATCTACAACAGCAACGAATCTGTGAAGCCAAGATTTGGGCCCACAGAAGAAGTTCCGTCCCTCGACGCAGAAAGTGAGGACATCCCTATGAATCTCCAGCCCCCCAATGTGTTCAGTACACCTGTCAAACTTCTTTTCCCGTATCGGGGGTATTCAGATGTAACCGACGTCGACATATTCCTGTTCACCGGGAATAGGTGGGTTCGGGCTTGTAATGCCGATGGTAATTGTGGAGGCTGACGGTGAAGGATGGATGGTGCCGGGTTCGAGAGTGAACCATAATAAAGGTAACCCCTCCACAATAGAGATTAAAGTTTATCACTTTTCAGCGGTCCAGGCAGAAGATGATGGACCCGGCTCATGCTTCATTGCTACATCCGGCTATGGATCACTTTCTAAGGCGTTGTGTGTGAAGAAACTGGAGCGCTTTGCAGACATGTATAAAATGAGTTATCTGGCACTCCAAAGAGCTTGTGTACAGAAAATGCTGATCGTTTCGTTTATATTTGCCCTGATGGCAGAAGGCTTCATCATTGTCCGGAGGTCAAAAAAATATCCTGACCATTCTTGATGATTTATCGGATTGTAAATAGTAGAGCGCTTTTTATGAAAAAGGGGGGTTTTTATGCGCAAAAAGCTTGCTGTATTTACATTTCTGAGTCTCATGGGACTTGTTTTTCTGGAACTTGCTGTGTTTGCTGAAGGTCCAAAAAGTCCTACCAGCCAAATGTGCATGGCATCCATGAGTGACATTTACCTTTTCGAGGGTGAATCCGTCACCTGCAATGTTGTCATGGACGGGGAAGATAATACGCTTTTTCATTCACCCGATCCCTGGCGAGCTGATGGCATCACCGGGTTAGAGTCAGCTGACGCTGATGAATTTGGTGATTTCAATTGTGATGGCAGTATGGACATTTGTGTTGTTGTAGGGCTTAAGTATTTTTTTAAAAGCTTCCAATTGAATCGTCTTAAAAAATCTTTTCTCTCCTTTATAAGCAATTCCCACCAGACAGGCCAAAAGCCCGAGCCATCCCTTGCGTTTTATTTTGACCTCCCCTGATGGTGGGTTTTTCTCCGGCAGCGATAAACAATACCAATAGTTTGAAGATGATACAGGGTGTATGCCGGGGTCTGAGTGTCTCAAGATATTTGCAAGGTGGCCGATAGCGTAGAGGGAGGGTTGTTCAAGGAATTATGGGATGCAAATATGTAAAAAATGACACAGTGTGTCAGTTTTCAGTTTACAGTAGTTCTTTTTTCACCCTGCTTCACTTTTATAAGTAATAATTGCAGGAAAAAATTACACGTTTTTAACTTAAGGTTTTAAAAAGGAGAGGTGGAGATAGAAAAGCGAAACGAAATAATCTCTATGAAGGAAAAAATAAATTAACTTAGTTATTATAATGAATTATGATATAATAAATTCAAAACTAAATAATGATAAGTATAAAGCCCCCGTTTTTTCTTGTGGTATGGATATTGCTTAAATTAAGGCAGTATTGTCTGTTATGTTCATATTATCCATGGATTCGAGGGAGGGGTGTTAGTGCCCTTTCTTGTTTCATGGCAAATGAAATTGAAACAGTGGTTTGATACTAAGGTATGGAGGACCCTATCAAGACAGTAACCGTGTAGAAGGTGAAATGGCTTTGGATTGGTCTTGAAGGAAAGGGTGATACCAAATTGAAAAGGAGCTTATCATGTCATTGACAGATCTTCTTAATATCGTGCCCGGCTATCCTTTATTGTCCATTTTGATATGGTTTGTGGTTGCTATTGCCATGCTGTATCTTGCTCGATACCCTGCTCATCGCGCCATCAAATCGTTAAGCCGTGTTATCCATCACGGCATGCGGCTGGCTTCGAGATCAGTATTGTTAGCCGAAGAACGGTTGGTACACCGCAATAAAGAAGTCCTGCTTGCTGCTGGAAGAGAATCATTGGAGCGATTGATTGAGCGCGAATTTCAAAGAGTGGATGCGGTTGTCAAGCGGGATCTGAGCGGTTATCCGGCGCTTCAGCATACTTTGGCGGAACAGATTACCCGTATTGACGAAGACTACAGAGAAAGCGCCGAGTTACCGCCGCCCCCGCCTAATTGGGTAGATGCGGTAAAGGTGATTGCAAAAATCCCTATTAGCAATGATCCGACAGTGGCAAATATATTTAAAGAGATCCAAAAATCAATCACGAAACAATATAAAAACACTATGAATGAATATCGAAAGAGTACGGGTGCCCGCCATGCTTTATTAAGGCAGATGATGCCGTATTGGCGTAAGCTGACACAGACTCTGGACCAGGTGGGTAAAAAAATAAGTGGTTTGCAGGAGCGTGCCACGGTTATCGATCACAGAATGGAAGACTACGAAGAAATCAGGGCGAAAACGAACAAGGCGGAACGGATGTTGGAATCATCCAGTATGACCCAGTTTTTTATCTCTGCCCTTGTACTGCTCATTGCCTTTGGCGGTGCGGTAATAAACTTCAATTTAATTGCATTACCCATGTCGGAAATGGTAGGAGGCGGAAGCTATATCGGTCAATTTAAGACGTCGAATGTAGCTGCGCTGGTGATAATTCTGGTAGAGGTTGCCATGGGGCTCTATCTGATGGAATCGCTGCGAATAACGAAATTATTCCCTGTTATCGGCTCAATGGATGACAAAATGCGCAGGAGGATGATCTGGGTCACGTTCAGCATCCTGTTGATTCTGGCCTGTGTTGAGTCGGCACTTGCCTTTATGCGTGACCGGATTGCGGCCGACATGCAGGCGTTGAGGCAATCGCTTGCCGCTGTGGAGGGGGTTCATCCAGTGAATAGCTGGATACCCACGGTCGGGCAGATGGTAATGGGGTTTATTCTCCCCTTTGCGTTGACATTCGTGGCCATCCCATTGGAATCATTCATAAGCTCATCCCGAACAGTAATGGGGTTCGTGCTTGTGGGGCTACTGCGCGGGACTGCCTTCTTGCTCCGTTTGATGGGGAATATCGCCAGTTACCTGGGTGAATTGCTGGTGAACTTATATGATGTAGTGATTTTCCCTCCATTATGGATTGAGAAATTTGTTCACAGCAGGGCACAGGCGGTTGAAGAGCCCGTTCATGAGAGTAGGCACCAGGTCGAAATAAATACACAAAAGGAGACGACATGAAGAAAGGTGTTGTTGCCATAATTCTTCTTTTAATGGGAATGCTGTTAAGTGGCTGTCCGGATACGGTCAGCCACTCGCGTGGAGTATATATGCTCCTGGACACTTCAGGCACATACAAGAATGAGCTGAATAAGGCATGCGCCATTATTTACTATCTTCTTGGCACATTGGAGCCAGGAGACTCACTTGCCGTGGCCAGGATTGACACAGCAAGTTTCAGCGAGAAGGACATTGTCAAAAAAGTGACCTTTGATAAACGCCCTTCCATGTCTAATGGACAGAAGCGGATCTTCCGGGACAGGATTGATAAGTTCATTTTCTCTGCCAAGGGCAGTCCCTATACAGACATTACAGGTGGGATCCTGCAAGCAGTGGAGTATTTAAATGAGACAGGTGCCGGAATGAAATACATCTTGATTTTTTCAGATCTGAAGGAAGATCTTGCTAAAGGCTATGTTCGCGATTTTCCAATTCAGATGCAGGGATTTGATGTGGTTGCACTGAACGTCACCAAGCTGCGCAGTGACAACGTAGATCCACGTGAGTACATGAAACGGCTTGAATATTGGAAAAAGCGAGCGGAAGCAGGCGGTGGTAGTTGGCGGGTAGTCAATGACCTGGAAAGGCTCGACACAATCCTGGCGAATTAGGTTTGATCCTTAATAGACTTTAGAGAAAGAAGGAAACACGATGGTAAGGAAAAAATATCATACTGTTCTTATCATGCCTTCCACGCCTGGAAAAAGAATAATAAGGTTTTCTTTGCCTTCTTTTTGCTGGCCTATCATTTATGTAGTGGTAGGGGCAATCGTATTCTGGGCAGGAGTGGGAACCTGGAGCTTTTATAACCATCATCAGATTGCCCAACGGTCACAATGGCTGGAAAAAGAAAACCAGCTTGCTAAAACGAAGCTCGAGGACGAAAAGCAAAAAGTCAAATTTCTAAGCCAGCGACTGAATAAAATCAGGGAAAAATCAGTCTTTATTCAGAATTTTCTTGGCCTGAAGCCTCAAGGCAAAGCAAAAGGGAAAATTGGGCAGGGAGGCGTGGAAGTCTCGCCCCAGGCGTTTTCTCTTCCTTCAAATGCTCCCTCCGAGGTAAATCCAGAACCTGTTGCCCTTATCCAATCAGCCCAACCCCCATATTTTTCTCATCAGGTCGTTGGTCAGCTCGATAACGATTTGCACCGGATAATCGTCACATTACAGGAAAGACAAGAGAAAATGGAATGTACCCCTTCCATTTCGCCGGTAGATCCCCAGAAATCATGGATTTCATCCGTCTATGGTACGAGAGTTAGTCCATTTACTGGCAAAAAGCAGTTTCACCCGGGTATAGATATCGCAGGATGGAAGGGAACCCCCATTATGGCGCCAGCAAAAGGAAAGGTCACATCTGTTAGGAAATGGGGCTCCATGGGACTAATGGTAAAAATAAACCATGATTCAACTTACCAGACCGTATACGGCCACCTCCTTAAGGCGGCGGTGAAAAGAGGTCAACGCATAAAGCGGGGAGAAGTAATCGGATATATGGGGAATTCCGGTCGAAGTACCGGTTATCACCTCCATTACGAAGTACGCAAAAACGAGAAACGCATCAATCCTTTCTTCCATATGATGGACTGGGATAAGAACAGCACCCTGATGGCGTCGAGTGAAGAGTAGGTAGCCTGTAACATCTGGAGATACAAATAATAATGGGGAAAGAAAAGATAGAAAGAATAGACACCATCATCGGACACCATGCATATTTTGAAGGAACAATATCCTCCAAAGAAGGCCTCCGTATCGATGGAAGCGTAAAAGGAAACATCCAATGTGAAGGGAGTTTGGTTATTGGAAGTGCAGGAAAGGTGGCGGCAGAGATTGTGGCAGATAATGTGTTAATTGCCGGAGAGTTTACAGGTAATATCACTGCAAAAGACCGTTTGGAAATCACTGAGAAGGGAAAGGTGAATGGGGATGTTACTACTGTAAAATTCGTAATGGCACCCGGCGTAATCTTTGATGGCAGATGCCATATGCATTCCAGGCAGGTTCTCCTGGAACCGGTGGACTCTCTTTCACTGCCTGCACCACTTGTGTCTTCTGCTCCCCCGGGACTTCTTAAGTGAGAAATAACATATCTTAGAAATTCGGAATTTATAGGTAGGACCAATAGGCAGGGAGACTTTGTATGGACTTCCTGCTTTTTTTGTGTATTTAATACTGTTTTTAAGAGGGAGAGACAATCCATGAAAATTCTTGTAACTGGGACTGCTGGCTTTATTGGATCCTTTACCGCCTCAAGACTGGCACGGAGAGGTGATGAGGTTCTCGGTTTAGATAGTATCAATGATTACTATGACATTAACATAAAATATGGTCGCTTGAAAAAGGATGGGTTAAATCGTTCTAAGGTAGAAGAAGGTGAGTATGTTCAAAGCGCAAAATACCCCACGTATCGTTTTAAGAGGATGAACCTGGAAAATCGGGCAGATTTAGAGCAGCTATTTTTTGAACAGAATTTTGACATGGTGTGTCACCTGGCTGCACAAGCAGGTGTCAGGTATTCACTCACCCACCCACATGCCTATATTGATTCCAATATCATAGGGTTTCTTAATCTTCTGGAATGCTGCAGGCATCATGGCGTCAAACATCTGGTCTATGCATCCTCCAGTTCGGTTTATGGGCTCAATGAGAAGTATCCGTTTTCGACAGGTGACAATGTGGATCACCCCATCTCACTCTATGCAGCCACAAAAAAGTCAAACGAATTGATGGCCCACACATACAGCCATCTGTATGACATACCAACTACCGGGCTCCGGTTCTTCACAGTATATGGCCCCTGGGGAAGACCGGATATGGCCTTGTTTATATTTACCAAGGCGATTCTCGAAGACAGAACCATTGATGTCTTTAATCATGGAAGGATGAAAAGGGATTTTACCTATATTGACGATATCGTAACCGGAGTCATAACGGTGCTCGACAAACCGCCACAAGGCGACTCTGCGTGGAGTGGAAAAGACCCCGATCCATCAAGATCACGGGCACCATATCGGCTTTACAATATAGGAAACAACTCCCCGGTTGAGCTGATGGAATTTATTGAGGCCATTGAAAAGGCACTTGGCAGAAATGCGACAAAAATCTTTCTGCCCATGCAGCCGGGGGATGTGCCAGCCACCTGGGCAGACGTGGATGATCTGGTGAAGGATTTTGGGTACGCACCCAGTATCACAATCCAGGAAGGTGTGGACAGGTTTGTCAAGTGGTATATGGATTTTTTTTGATGAGGGGTTGATATGAAAGAAGAGAGGGTTTTTATCCAGGCTGGCGAAGTGAAAATAGAAGGCCTGGTGGATAATGCCCCTGGGGAAAAGGCCGTCATCGTCACACATCCTCATCCCCTTTATGGGGGAGATATGAGTAACAACGTAGTTGAGGCTGTTGTGCAGGCTTACTACCAAAAGGGTTATACCACCTTCAGATTCAATTTCAGAGGTGTGGGACAAAGTGAAGGAAATTACGATGAGGGGATCGGCGAACAGGAGGATGTGAGGGCGGGTCTTTCGTATCTCAATGGACTGGGAAAGTCTTCAATAGATCTTGCGGGATATTCTTTTGGCGCATGGGTTAATGCGATGGGGCTTAAGACCTTTGACCATACGAAACGGATGATCATGGTATCGCCACCTGTAAACTTTATTGATTTTTCTTTCCTCGGTTACAACGCCAGGATCCAGTTGGTGATTGCCGGATCAGAAGATGATATTGCGCCCCCAGGGATGATCAAAGGAATGCTAAAGGACTGGAATCCTGAAGTTCATTTCAATATTATCCAGGGGGCTGATCATTTCTATGGGGGAAAGATCGATGAAATAAAGAAAATAATCCGGAATTTTTTAGACGGTAAAGAGACTTAACGGCTCTGCATTAACATGGTCTAAAAGTTAAAATTAGAATTGTTGTTTTTCAAGAACCAGGTTTGGTTAACACCCCAATCCATGATCAGGTATTTCTTCCATCACTCCACCACTCCATTACTCCATAATCTATTGAAATTCAAACTAAATCCTCTTTTTGGGATAATGAAAGTCGGATCATTTGGGCTTGGGTTGTTACTTATGATACTTCTCATTGTTCAGGATGGTGAATGCGCGGTAGAGTTGTTCGAGGAGGAGAAGGCGGCTCATTTCATGGGTCAGAGTAAGCCGGGAGAGTGATAGAATTTCACGTGCCCGGTGTAAAACATCCTTTGAAAGCCCTAACGGACCGCCTATAACATAAGTTAACCTGTTGTGGGAAAAGGACAAATCATCAATCCGTGCAGCCAGTTCTTCAGAATCTAAAGTCTTACCTGAGCGGTCAAGGGCGATCAGGTAGTCCCTGGGAAGAAGCCTTTTTACGATGGAAGCTCCTTCCGCGGATAGGATCTCTTGTTGGGGCCTGCCTTTTTTGATCCTTGCAGGTTTTACTTCCACCCATTCAGTATGAGCGTATCTTCGGAGACGTTCCAGGTAAAAGGATTCACCCTCCTTTAAAAATGGTGACCGGGTGCGGTCAACAACGATGATTTTGAGTCTTAACATGAAAAAAAGTGGTCAGGGACCCCGGCCGAATGCACTCTATTTTTTCTTCAGGCCTAAAATTTTGGCTATTTCCGCGGCCATTTCACGTAAAAAGTTTTGCAGGTCTTCCCCTGATAGTGGTTTTCCCGTTGCGGGGCATTTTGTGAGATTTTCAGGTCGCAACTGAATAGGTGCATTTTTCAGCGCTGATTTGGGGTTGATATTAAACGCAGGATCAAAAGAGTCATTAAAATACATGTCCTGAAAAACTGCGAACTTAAGCATATGGGCGGTTGAGTCAAGGACCCCAACCTCATCTGGCCGAATGTATCCGGCATCCAGTGCTTTTTGCAGACCGGCGAACGATTCTCCCCCTTGCGTACAGGCAATATTCCCATTCCTGTTGGCAATGATCATGGCATCCATGATCTCCTGTTCACTGACCTGGACTACAAAGATTTTATTGTTTTCGGCCGCGCGGTTGTATTCCTTAACCAGTTCAATTACCCGCGGCATGGAGACAGGGTTGCCTATCATGGCTGCCTGGGCCACGCTCGGCCTGACAGTAACAGGCACAAAACCCCGCTTTTCCGGGTTTTCTTCTAAATAGTATTTGTAAACAGGGTCAGCGTGTTCAGACTGTACACCTACTATCTTGGGCAGTTGATTTATGAGTCCGGCCCTAAAAAATTTGAGGAAGCCGCTCATAAGGGCAGTAATGTTACCGGCGTTGCCAATAGGCACCAGGATGACTTTATCTCCCACTTCATAATCAAAATCCTGGGCGATTTCAAAAGAAAAGGATTCCTGCCCGAGTATGCGCCAGCTGTTCTTTGAGTTCAAAAGGGCCACGTGGTAATCCTCTGCGAGAGACTCCACCACTTTCATGCAGTCATCGAAGACCCCAGGCATTTCCAGGACCCGGGCTCCACTCCCCAGTGGCTGTGACAACTGCTGTGGCGTCACCTTTCCTTCAGGCAGAAGAACAGCCGATTTCAGAAAATCTCCCAGGTAAGATGCGTAAAGGGCGGCGGAAGCTGAGGTGTCTCCGGTAGAGGCGCAGATGGCCAGAAGGTCGCCAATGTTTTCCTTTTTGGCAAGGTGGTTGATATAGCTGAGTGCACAGGCCATGCCCCTGTCTTTGAAGGATGCACTGGGATTAAGGCCATCATTTTTGAAATAGAAATTGAGGCCCACCTTCTCTTTAAGCCGGGCATTTGCTTCAACTAAGGGAGTGTGGCCCTCGCCGAGGTAGATAATCTGATCCAAAGGGATGACAGGAGCAATGAATTCATAATAGCGGAAAATGCCTTTTAGCGCCCTGTGATTTAGCATCCTGCGGTAATCAAAGATTTTGCGCCACTTTTTCCCGCTTACATGATTTATGTATTCCATATTCTTGGAATAGAGCAAGAGCACAGAACCGCAATCAGGGCAGGTATAAAGGAGTCGAGCGATATCAAATTCCTTTTTACAGTCGATGCATCTATAAATCATTTCTCCGCGCGGTTCAGGCAGTAAATAGGGACGTATATCCGCGGGGAATTGATCGATTTTCATGTTTAGTTCCTTCCTCAATCCCCCTTTTCAAAAGGGGGAAGAAGTCTGAATGCCTGGGTTTATTGAGTTGTTACGAAAAAATCAGTAGGGTGCTCATGCACCATGAGCTGTCAGACCCCTCATGTCCCGCCGTACCCAATGGTGACCTTTTTACCCTCAACTATAACAGGTACTTTTCGGACGCCACCGGAGTGAGTCAGCATCTCCTGGAGTTTGTCGCTTTCTTTTTTTACGTCCACGTATTGTGCGTCTTTCCCGTAAGCCGACCTGGCATCTTGTGTATGAGGTCAGCCGCCTTTGCCATAAATGATAACTTTTTTTGTCATAAAATGAACCTCTCTACTATCATTTTGAGTTATATCATGCACCCTAATCAGCTATAATGGACCATGTAAGTATAAATTCTTCCCAAATATGACTTTTTTGTGATATACTTAAAATTGAGTAATGTCAGTTGATCGTTGTAATTTGTCCGTTGAAGTAAGAGGGAAAAGTAAGGGCTAACTTAACTTTGTTGCATTATATGGTTTTTTTTGATCTATTGCAACCCTGCCGGTTAGTGACTAATTTTTTACAATTCCTAAATTGGTTCCCCGATGAAGCAGGATTTCCGCTTAGTTCCAACCAGATTGGCCGGGTTAGGAATAGAGTATAGTACCATGAATATTTCCAAGGTTATTGAATTTCTGAAGAACGATGTCTGGAGAATCCAGGCAAAAAACCTCTCTCGCTCAAAAGCTTTTTTGATCAAGCAGTTGAGGATCCTTGTCCTGTCCCTGCGGGGAGTCTCGGAAGACAACTGCCACCTAAGGGCGTCGGCCTTAACCGTCTATTCCTTGCTTTCAGTGGTGCCTGTCTTTGCATTGCTTTTTGGCATTGCCAAAGGCTTTGGTTTTGAAAAAACTCTTGAAAAAGAACTTTTCGCAAGGCTGGAGGGGAATGAGGAAGTGGTCACCAGAATTGTTGATTTTTCTCGTGCCCTGTTAGAAAACACTAAAGGTGGGGTTATGGCGGGCATTGGCATTATCCTTCTTTTTTGGTCCATTATCAAGGTGTTAGGGCATATTGAAAGTTCATTCAACGATCTCTGGGGGGTCAAAAAAGGAAGATCCTTTGGGAGAAAGATTACAGATTATCTTTCAATTATGCTTATCTGCCCTGTTCTTTTTATCATGTCCAGCACCATCACTGTACTTATATCCGGCCAGGTTGAAGTATTTGTTCAAAAAATTACCATCCTGGGTGTTGTGGCCCCAGCTATATTTTTTATGCTTAAGTTGCTGCCCTATTTTGCAATATGGGTTCTTTTTACATTTATGTATATTTACATGCCCAATACCAAGGTCAATTTCATGTCTGCTGCACTGGCTGGACTCATCGCCGGGGCTATGTTTCAAATCTTCCAATTGATCTACATCAACCTGCAGATTGGGGTTACCAGGTACAATGCAATTTACGGAAGTTTCGCAGCACTTCCCCTTTTTTTGATATGGCTGCAATATAGCTGGCTCATCGTGCTCTTTGGGGCAGAGATATCCTTTGCACATCAGAACGTGGATACCTTCGAATTTGAGCCGGATTGTTTGAGGGTAAGCAGTTCTTTTAAAAGGTTGTTGGCCTTGAGGGTTGTCCATTTGTTGGTGAAGAATTTTTCCGGTTTAGAGAAGCCCTGGGATGAGACCCAGATTTCCCAAAAACTGGAAATCCCCATTCGCCTTGTTCGTTTGATCTTATATGAATTGGTTGAATCAGGCATTGTTTCAGAGATCAAGGTGGATGGGGATAAGGCTGTGGCCTACCAGCCTGCAATTAGCACAGATATTATGACTATTAAATATATAATAGACACCCTGGAAGTTCATGGAAGCGATAATATACCCGTTGCCAGGTCTGAAGAACTGGGAAAACTTTCTGAATGCTTAAAGAGCTTCAGCGTGCTTATTGAAAGCTCGCCTGCGAATATGCGGCTGAAAGACATTTAGTTTGAATTTGACATCATCATCCAGATTTGAAAGACTTGCGCCCATGAATTACATCCGGACATTAGGAGCAGTCTCACTTGTATATTTGCGCAGAATGGGGGTCATGGGGCTATTTTTGCTCAAGACCTTTTTCTATGTCTTCGTACCTCCCCTGAAATTTACACGGGTCCTGAAACAGATTCGCTTTATTGGACTACAATCCACTTCTGTGATCCTTCTCACAGGAGGTTTTGCAGGTATGGTCCTGGGCTTCCAGGGCTTTTACAGCCTCAGCCGGTTTGGCTCCGATGCCTTTCTTGGTCCTATGGTGGGACTTTCCCTTGTCAAGGAGTTGGGGCCGGTCCTCTCTGCCTTGATGGTCACAGGTAGGGCTGGCTCGGCTATCACCGCAGAAATAGGGATCATGCGCATTAGCGAGCAGGTCGATGCGCTTGAACTCATGGGTCTTAATCCCTACCGTTATCTTATTGTCCCGAACCTCCTTGCAGTAGTAATTTCTATGCCTCTTCTGACCGCCATATTTGATGTGGTAGGTATTTTCGGGGGGTATTTGATTGGGGTAAAACTGCTGGGCGTCAGCGCTGGCACATATTTTGGAGAGATGGCCAGCTATGTGGACATGAAGGATATAATGGAAGGCATATATAAATCCTTGACTTTCGGCGTTATCATTATTTGGGTCTGTTGTTACAAGGGTTTTTACACGGGGATATTTACCGGGTTTGGTGCGGAGGGAGTCAGTAAAGCCACAACCCAGGCGGTAGTTATGTCATCTGTGCTGATCCTTGTATGGGATTACGTCATGACCTCGCTTCTCTTTTAAGGAATGTGATGATTAAGATTGATGGTCTGTATAAACTATTCGACGGAAAAGATGTCCTGAGAGGCGTTTCGCTGGGGGTAAGGAAGGGTGAAGTTATCGCCTTGATAGGAGGCAGTGGCAGTGGCAAAAGCGTCTTTCTGAAACATGTTGTAGGGCTGATGAAACCGGATCGTGGGCGCGTCATTGTAGACGGAATGGACATGAGCACACTAAGGGGCCGGGGTTTGACCAGCCTGAGAGATCGACTGGGTTTTCTTTTTCAGGGTGGCGCTTTATTTGATTCTATGACCGTTTTTGAGAATGTGGCTTTTCCCTTGAAGGAAAAGACCAAATTGAATGATGATCTTATCAGGGAAAGGGTGTTTAATGAACTGGAACATGTGGGACTATCAGGCTCAGAGTATAAATATCCTTCTCAAATCAGCGGAGGAATGGTTAAACGGGCCGCACTAGCCAGGGCCCTGGTCACGGATCCCGAAATCATGCTTTTTGATGAGCCTACAACCGGCCTGGATCCTGTAATTGGAGCTGCCATTCTCAATCTTATTGATTCCTGTCATAAGCGGCTTTCGTTTACCGGAATCATCGTGACTCATGAGATTCCAAAGGTATTCGATATTGTGGATAGGGTTGCAATGCTGCATGAGGGCATTATCTGGGCTGATGATACGCCAGAAAAGTTAATGTCCTCGAGTGAACCCATCGTCCGAGCATTTGTTGGCGAATCCGCCAATAGTTCAATAAGACATCAATCCGGGAATACTGTGGTCCGGGGTTAAGAAAGTCAGGGAGAAATAAATGAGAAAATTTGATCTTGAGTTAGCGGTGGGCATATTTATGATTGCCGGGATGGTTTGCCTTGCCTATCTGACCATAAAGCTTGGACAGCTGGAGGTCCTTGGTGATAAAGGTTATGAAATTCAGGCCGTATTTTCCAGCAGCGGCGGGTTGAAAACAGGCTCATCTGTTGTCATAGCAGGTGTAGAAGTAGGGCGGGTGAAAAAGGTCACTCTGGATGATTATCAGGCACGGGTGACTATGTCTCTCCCTCTTGAGGTGAAAATCCAGGAAGACGCAATTGCCTCTATAAAGACAAAAGGGTTAATTGGAGAAAAATATGTTGAAATTTCGCCCGGCGGTTTGGACGAAAACCTTGAGCCGGGCGGAGTTATTCGTGATACCCAACCCCCTATTGACATAGAGCAACTGATCTCTAAATATGTATTTGGGACTGTCTCCAACAAGTAAAGATGGGTTGTCAAAAAGCCACGTCCTGTGGGCCTACCCGATAAGGTTTGGAGAGCGTGGACAGAGATAAATGGATATGCCTGAATGAAAATCTCTTGGCATTGGAGTGTTGGAAGTGACTAAAGTGCGAAGTGAACTGAATCCGGGAGATATGTATGAATAGATCATGTTTGTGGATACGGGTGTTTTTTTTCACATGTGCAATTTGTGTCTCAGTACCTGCCATGGCGGGGGAGCCGACCGAAATGATAAGGAAAGCAACGGATAAAATCATCGGGATAGTGATTGATCCGGCACTGAAAGGCCCTGAAAAAGCGGCGGAAAGAAAGCGGCTGGTTCGTGAGGCTGTGAGCGAGCAATTTAATCGAGAGGAGATGTCCCGGAGGACCCTTGCACAGCACTGGAGTAAGAGGACAGGGGGTGAAAAAAAGGAGTTTGTCGATCTTTACGCAAAGCTGCTGGAAGGAACATATTTGGATAAGGTGGAGGGTTATTCCGGAGAAAAGGTTTTGTATGAAGATGAGACGGTTGATGGAAAATATGCGGTTGTTAAAGTCAAAATCTTGTCCAAACAGGGAACAAAGATTTCCGTTGAATACCGTCTGAAAAAAGGGATTGATTGGTTGGTGTATGATGTATCCATTGAAGGCGTCAGCCTCGTTAACAATTATCGAACCCAGTTCAACAGCATCATAGTTAGATCATCGTATAAGGAATTAATCAAGCAATTAAAGGCAAAAGTTGAAACGGAATAGGGCTTTAGAGTTAATGCGCTGGGGTGTTTTTTTTTCGGGTTATATTTTTCTTATCCTGTGCTGGTCTTCTATTCAGACCACCTGTTTTGCAGCAGAGACATGCGAGCCACCAAGCTTTCTTCGGCAGGGAGACGGGTACGGTTTTTTGGTACAAGATGTGGAAGGCAGTTACCTTGTAGCAGTTGTGGATTTGGTTGTTAGCCAAGAGCAAATTTTTTCAAAGGGACGTGCCCTGCCGTTGAACCTTTGCCGAAAAGAGGCATCTGAGGAAGCTGAAGAGAAATTAGGTGGTATACCTGAAGGAGAAATGGAAGTAGATTTTATCCCTGACCCCTTCGAGCCCATTAACCGGATTTTTTTTCATTTTAACGATAAACTTTATTTCTGGGTCCTCAAACCAGTTGCGACCGGTTATAAGAAGGTGACTCCGGACCAATTCAGGATCTGTGTCCGCAATTTCTTTTCCAATCTGCTTATGCCTATCCGTGCTGTTAATTGCCTCTTACAGGGAAAATTCCAAGGCTTTGGTAGCGAGTTGCTCCGCTTTTTCGTGAATTCAACCGTTGGTATGCTTGGCCTCATGGACCCGGCGCAAACAGCACTAAAGCTTGAAAAGCAGGACGAAGACTTTGGCCAGACACTGGGATTGTATGGCCTTGGACCGGGGTTTTTTATCAACTGGCCGATTTTGGGCCCCTCCAGTGTTAGAGGAACAGTTGGGCTTGTGGGAGATATGTATCTTGATCCTGTAATCTGGACCAGCCTGGATTTAGGTGAGAGGTTTGTAATAAGGGGCTATGAGCTGGTAAACACTACTTCTCTTTCCCTTGGAGAGTATGATGCGCTCAAAAAGGCCGCTCTTGACCCTTATGTTGCATTGAGAGATGCATATTATCAGTACCGACAGAACAAGATTAAGAATTAAGGCGTGGATTTTTATAGACATGAGAGCAAAACAGAACAGGGAGGATGGTGAATGACACAACAGAAAAGAATGGGCCCGGAAATATTGTCCATGGTGCTTGATACTATTGCCAAGCTGGAA
>JBDRPB010000125.1:0-2520 GCA_043809485.1 Pseudomonadota bacterium
TTGGCCGAATTATACCAGAAAAACGAAGTTCGCTGTCTGGGACAAAAAGAGTATGTGGATCTTGTCGTGGATTTCCTGGAGTTACTCCCCTCCAATATGGTGATTCAACGGCTGACCGGAGACCCGGGGAGATCTGAACTCATAGCACCTTCCTGGGCCAAAGATAAATCCAAAAATCTAAAACTTATACAAGAAACACTGGAAAGGAGGAACACATGGCAGGGACGACGGTACCAGAAATCTACTGTTGGAATATAAAAATCGAGGATCTAAATATTTATCTGGCCTCTTCAAAGAGAGGCGCCCTCCGGATCGGTCTTAGTTTGAGAGAAAAACAGGATTCAGCCGCCTTCTTCAGGAAGCGATTCCCGAATACCAGGTTAGCTGAGAATTATCTGTTAAATAAACTACTTGTGCAAGCGGTGCAGGCCGCCCTTCTGAATAAGCCGTTCGGAAGCACTATCGACTTTGATTTTAGCTGTACACCCTTTCAATGGCAGGTCTTAAAAACTATCGCCCGCATACCTTTCGGAGAAACAAGGACTTACGGAGATGTGGCATCTATGGTGGGAAAACCTAAAGGGGCAAGGGCGATTGGGCAGGTAATGAGGAAAAATCCAATGCCATTAATCTTTCCCTGACACAGGGTAGTTGCCGCCGAAGGTCTCGGTGGTTTCACTGGTGGGCTGGACATCAAGGAATATTTGCTTGGCAGGGAGAAATGATCAAGAAATTGGTATAAGTTCAGCCGTCTATTTTTTTGACAGGATTAATCCCGCTTATAGCGGGAGACTGGATTATTTTAATCTTAAAAATCTTGTTTAATCCTGTAATCCTGTCTAAAGGCTTTTTTAGGAGGATTTTTAGCGATTACACATCTACTTCTGGGGCTCTCCCACTTTTTTGCGAGTAAGTTGATCCACTGCGATTTCATACTCCCTGGAACCGGGCACCAGAGATTTATCGCGGCTGATTTGGGTCATAACTTCCTCTTCGGCTTTTTCAAACCGGATATTGACCTGGGTGAAAATCTCGTTCACGACCTGATAAATCTCTTCATCCGTGCCATAAATCTCAATCACGTCGGGATCATTGATGAGCACTTCCATGATGTACTGGGTCATATACAGAGCATAGGTGTTGGGACGGGGAACGAGGCTACGAACGGGAGCAATAAAGTACTTAAAATCAAAGTCCGAACTCTTTTGCGCTTTTTTTAGACCCTTAAGAATGGCATCTGAAATAGCAGTTGGATTATCAGTCTCGATAATCTTTTCCATCAGCAGCTTCTGGAACAGTTTGTTATGGATTTCAGGGAGTTTGAACTTTAAAAACCTGTCCCCTTCAAAAGCCTGCTGTTTTTCCTGTCTTTCAAGTCTGTTTAATATTTTGTCCTGAACCCTCCCGCTATTCCATGTTTTCATAACTCAACTCTGCCCTCATTTGAACGGGTCATTTTTTCACTTATCCGCGGAAGCCTTTTTCTTGGAAGCTTCGGTGGAACCCTTTGAAGCGGATTCCTGTTTTTTAGAAGTCTCTGTGGAGCCTGTTGACTTGGACGTAGAATCCTTATCAGACTGTGCGCTTGTACCTTGATTCCCTCTGGATTTCGCGGCGTAATCAGTTACATACCAGCCGGAACCCTTCAGATGAAAAGTGCTGTGGGAAATGAGTTTCATTAGTTTGCCGTGACACAATTCGCATTGGGCCAGCGGTGAGTCGGAGAATTTCTGTATAGCCTCGGTTTGGTGTCCGCATTTCGTACATTCATATTCATAAATTGGCACTTCTAATTACCTCCATTTTTTTGCCTGTAAGAATCTATGAAACAACCATGTCGCAAATTCTATGTCCCTGGTAAGAATCAAGGACATAGTCCAGTTTTGGCAGGGCGAGATTTTCTAAAACCTCAAAGGTTGTTTCATGGACAATGGCCTCTTCTTTATCTTTTTCTTTCCCGGAAACATCAAATCTTTGAAAAAAATTACAAAACCTCACGATATGAATCAACTCGTGGGTAAAAACATATATAAGAAGGGGTAGAAGCCCAAGGGCTTTGTCCCTTTCTAAGGCCTTTTGTATCTGGTGGTCTTGAAGGCATATGAAGTAAAAGTCGCGGCTTTTCGTATTTGATTCGAAGCCGCTGATCGCCCTTGCTCCTTTGTTCAACAATGCAAATGCTTGTTGGGCTATCTCATTTGCCCTCAAGGAAGCAAGGGTCTTTACATCGTATCTCTGCCTTTTCCACTGCCCCAGGGAGAATTTATAAAAATTCCCTGTCGCGTCCTCCGCAATATCAAGGGCCTCGCTTATCGTGAAAAGATCATCGTAATTAAAAGGCAAATAGGCCATTTGTGTAAGGCTCATATTTGGGATTGGATTATTGAGATAATAAGGCCGATCAGAGAAATGTCAACACCATAATGCCTTTTTTGATGGTGGCGGTGACTGGACTTGAACCAGTGACCCTGCGGATATGAGCCGCATGCTCTGACCAACTGAGCTACACCGCCAGGATTT
>JBDRPB010000126.1:0-2642 GCA_043809485.1 Pseudomonadota bacterium
TAATTGGCACAAGGGTTGCTATAGAAGAAGAGTAACTTTGAAAAGAAAATTTCTTTTATCAGTTGAAAATAAAAAAATGAGAAGGGGGTGAGGGAAAAAGAGGTTTTTATGGCAGAGGGGGATCATTGAGGTAACTCAATTGTTCGGGAATCTAATATTTTTGAGTCCCGCATAGCTGGACGTAATATAAAATTGTAGGGCGATTTTATCAAGGAAAGGAGATAAATTATGAAAAAGTTTTTAATTTTAATATCAGCAGCGATGCTTTTGTTTTCAACACCGGCGTTTGCTCTTTTTATTAACGGCGGGTTTGAGGACGGGAACTTCAATGGTTGGACAACAACGTATGGTTATCGAAACCCTAGCAGCTCAGCCATAACCTGGGGAGCTACCGCCAACCCCTATGGCAATATCGCTCCGGGCATATGGGACAGTTCCAGCGCATTCAGCACGCAAACATTGGATATTGATCCATATAACGGTACTTATATGGCTCGAATCAATAATAGTGATGGATACTACCACGTCACAAAACTGTCACAGACTGATAGCATTACCCAACAGGACATTAATGATGGCGGTATGATATATGTGAACTGGGGTGCTGCCCTGGTAGAGCCCAGCAATACTCACGATGTTGCTTCCCAGCCATATTTTAGCATCAGTATCTCAATAGGCGGTTCTCTAGTGGATAACTTTCAAGCCGATGCCGCTACCAAGCAGGGCGGCGGATGGCAAGCCGCGGGTAATGATGGTGGAACGATTTGGTATAAAGCCGGACAGTATAATTATGACTTAACCTCTTACGCTGTAGGCACAGCCGTCACCGTTGAAATGTACGTGAGCGACTGCGCTTGGGGTGGTCACGGTGGATATGCCTTTCTCGACGGAGTCGGCACCACGTATGTTCCGCCGCCAGATGTTGTTCCAGAACCGGCAACAATGTTGCTTTTAGGTTCCGGATTGATCTGCTTTGCAGGTTTGAGAAGAAAATTCAAGAAGTAGATCGACATAGGTCGATGTAAATGGTTAAAAAAGGCAGGACCCATATCGGGTCTTGCCTTTTTTTTATTTAATATTTTCCCCAAGTGAAATTGAACCCGACAGACTCACCTTCATTAATTATCCGCCTGCATTTGATTGCCTGCTGTTTTTTGGCCCGTATTTCGCCTGTCCGGCCACCCAAAGGGAACGTCAAGAAGAGAAAATCACTTACTGCGAGAATCCTGCTTTTTTATTCATAAGCCTTTCCAGATTGTCCTTTGCCCTTCAAAATTCATTATCCTTGTCACACACAATTATCTCATGCCTCCTGGTGCCGTTACCCTTTGGGACATCGGCATTACTTAATAAAGAGCATTATTGTTGGGGTATTTCTGATAAATATTCTTCATGAGAAGCTCCCGTTTCATGAGCAATGCGTTATTTTCAATGTATTGAGACCCTGTAAGGCATTTTCTGATTTCTTTTCATAATGCCAGATGGTCATGGATTCTCCGGATATTTGCAGAGGATATGTCGTTTCTAGTAGAAAACTTCAAAATCGTTCTGTCATCCATATAGATCCCGCAAAAACAGCCAGCCTTCTGAAATTCACTGCCGTAAGAGGGAGCCGTGATAGAAAGTCATTAACCTTACCATATAAACAAGAGGGCAAGGCGATGTCCTGCTTTGCGGCAATATGTTCGGAGATATTCTTTCCGATGGATAAGAAGTAAAACATCCCGTTCCAGAGAGCCTGGCTCTGACCTGCCCCTAAAAGAGGACCCCAAGGAACCCGCTCTTCAAAATAGCAAATGGGCCGGCAGGTAATAGATACCATTCTCAGAGTCAGTTTTGAAAGGGACTGAATAAACGATGAACCCCCTTTGCACACGATCCGGGTGCTCTGATCGAAAGGCCTTGATGGTTCTACTCCATCCGGTCGCAGGCCTCTCCCCGAACTTGATTTCAAAGGGATATAACCCTACAACGACACTTCCCGTTGACACCAAATTTTGGATTCTGTCATGCCGGACTTGATCCGGCATCCAGAAGTCGACCTCTGGCCATGAACTAAAATAGCCATTATCCAGACCGTTATGACTGGATTCCGGCTTTCGCCGGAATGACGGAGTGGTGAACGTCGTTGTATGGATAACCTCCCTCCGATTTCCAATACAAGGTCTATCTCAAGTCCTCCGGAGGTTCGCCAGAAATAGACCTCTTTCGGCAGCACCTGGAATTATGCGTTCACATTCAACGATATGACCGGCAGCCACGGTGACGGGATAGCATATGTCAACGGTTTTGTCTTTGTTTCAGACATGACTTCAAACTATATTGGTCAGTGGGGCAGGGCAACAACCCGGATACTCCTGTAATTGAGATCGGATGGACTGAATGGACCGGGTTGCTTATAATGAAACAAGTGGGGAGTACGTTGAAGGGACGGGTTTTGGTGCTTTGGGTCGCTTCTGGGCCGGAGCTGGAAGTTCTGTATATGAACTCGGTGGAGGTGAAATTCATGTTGACAGAAAGAATTCAGTCACGACTGAAATTCATAATTGCGTATGTAGTCATAAAAAAATAATACCTTTTTTGAATCACCGGGCTTAAATAAAAACTTTTCCACATCCTTGGCCAGGTCTTTAAAATCAAGT
>JBDRPB010000127.1:0-5363 GCA_043809485.1 Pseudomonadota bacterium
ACGCCAGAGAAGCCTGCAGGCTAAGACATTGAGTGAGGCAGGTTTATGGGGGAAGCGGGCTCTTTATCTCGAAACTGTGTATGATCTATTTCAAAAGCAATATCATGACGCCAGGGCAAAACTGGAGGTTATTCTAAACAAGAAAGATTCCCTGAACGACCCGGAGATGATAGCATGGCCTTTAATGAAAATAGGAATGAGCTACGATCTCGAGGGCAACAGGGAAGAGGCTGTTAATTACTACCAGGAAATATTAAATATGGAAAACGGATCAGGCGCCCAGTTCTTGGCAAGAAAACTCCTGGAATATCCCCTTAAGCAGAATGATCCTTTTATTGGATATTAGTTACTAATGGATATCATATGAAAAATTCCCCCCGCAATGTGCTCCTGATAGCCCTGCTGATTCCAATTTTATCGGGCTGTGTAAAACTGGTAACGCAGTTCTCGCCGTCCCTGATACCCAATTTAACCCAGACCTTTTTTGAAGAATGCGATCCGGAGCTTGCAAGGCTGTCCTTTCCTGCCGATCTTAAGCTGATGGAGGGGTTGGTCAAGAATGATCCCCAAAATAAACAGCTTTTGACCGCCCTTTGTATGGGATTCACAGGTTACAGCATGCTTTTTGTCGAGGAAGAAGATCCTGAAAGGGCTTCCCTGCTCTATCTCCGGGCCAGGGGTTACGGGCTCAAAGCCCTTGGGCGAAAAGGGGCATTCCTAAAAGAATCCGGCCTCAATGCGGAGAACATCCGTGCGAAATTGAACACATTTGGGGAGAGAGAGTTTAAAGCCCTTTTTTATACCACAATGTCCTGGCATGCATGGATAAACTTGAACCTCGACAAACCAGCTGCCCTTGCACAGATGGGGATCGCCCAGGCTTGTCTTGAAAGGGTTTTAGAGCTAAATCCTGGTTATTTGTATGGGGCACCATATGTCCTGATGGGCACAATTCTTGCGGCCAGGCCAGGGCTTGCAGGTGGAGATGCTCGCCAGGCAAAGGTGTATTTTGAAAAGGCCATAGAGGTGAGTAAGGGAAAATTCTATTTTGTTCAATACTATTTTGCCAGGTATTATGCAGTGAGAATTCAGGACAGGCGATTGTTTCGAAAGTTAGCTCAAGAGGCTGTACAGGGGCATCCCAGTGAGCTGAAAGATGCCTGCCTCATAAATTCAGTAATGCAGCAGAAAGCGAAAAAACTTCTCGACATGACTGAAGATTTATTTCTATAGGAGGTCATTTTGTTTAAAAAAAACTTACCTGTAGTGCTGTTATTCTTCCTGGGGATATGCTTTTTTTACCAACTCATCCTGGCGGATCATGTTTTTGCAGAGCCGCAGTACCTTATCAAGTTTGCCACGGTCGCACCAGAGGGCTCCACCTGGATGAAACATATGATAGCGCTCGATAAAGAACTCAGGGAAAAGAGCGATGGACGTTTAGGGTTCCGGTTTTATGCCGGCCAAATCGCTGGAGACGAGGTGGACGTGCTTAAGAAGATGAGGATAGGGCAGATCCATTGTGCTGCATTCTCCGGTGTAGGGTTCGGGCAGATACTGCCAATGGTTAGAGTACTTGATCTTCCCTTCTTATTTCGAAATGATAAAGAGATAGACCTTGTTCACGGAGAAATGCGCCCCTTCTTCACAAACGAATTCAGGCGTAAAGGCTTTGAGCTCCTGGCGTGGGCAGAGGTTGGAAATGTACATCTTTTTTCCAGGGAGCCAATTCAAAGGGTCAAGGATCTATCGGGTCTTAAGGTGTGGACATGGTCAGGCGATCCCATTGCCAAAGAAACCTTCTCTAACATGGGAGTCAATCCCATCCCTCTTGCCATTACTGACGTGACCACTGCGCTCAATACAGGCATGATTGATACGATCTACGCACCCCCTTTGGGAGCCCTGGCCCTCCAGTGGCACAGGTCCATGAAATATATGACCGCTCTGCCGCTCACTCATTCTACGGGCGCAGTGCTCATCTCGTCGAAATACTTCAAAAAGCTGCCTGAAAATCTCGCTGATCTACTCACAACTAAATTTGAAAAAGCAATGCGGTCTCTCACCCTGGCATCAAGAAGTCAAAACAAAGAGGCCATTAAACTAATCCAGGATAGTGGATTGACCATTGTCCCTGTCCCTTCAGGTCAGGACCTGGACGAATTCTACAATATCCACGACAGGGTTGCCGAAAATCTGACGGGAACCATCTATCCGAAAGAAGTCCTTAACCGGGTTTATGATATCCTGAAAAAGCCGCAGTAAAAGGCTGCTTTGCCATGAAAACCCTGAAATGGATCGATAAAGGTCTTGCCAGGCTTGAAGTGTGGGTTATTATCACGTTTCTCTCGCTGATGGTCATTCTCACCTTCATCCAAGTCTGTTTGAGGGGCCTTTATACACATGGGCATGTTCAATGGGCCAACGCATTAATGGGGCATATTGACTGGTCTGAGCCCTTTGTCAGGCTCCTCGTATTATGGCTGACCTTTCTGGGTGCCTCCCTTATAACCGGGGAAAACAAACACATAAAAATAGACCTCTTTACCACCCTGCTTCCAACAAAATGGCTCCCCTTACGTGAATTCATCCTTTCTATGGTGTGTGTGATCATATCCGCCACAATGCTCTTCGTTTGTGCAGGTTATGTCAAAATTGAAATGGAGTTTGGGGGAACTTTGTTCCTTAATCTTCCCATCTGGATAGGCGAGTTGATCCTCCCGGTGGGGTTTGCCCTGATCCTTTTTCGTTTCGTTGTGAGAACCATTGATAACGGACTTCAAGTGGCAAGGGAAATAACGAAATGATCCTAATACTGGTCATAATACTCATAGTCCTGATCATTTTCGGCCTGCCCCTATTCATAGGCATTCTTGCTGCAACCATGCTGGGTTTGTATGTGAGCCAGGTTGAGTTTGCGGCGATCCCTATTGAGATATTCCGCTTGGCCAATGCGCCAGTATTGTTGGCCATCCCTTTGTTTACCTTTGCAGGCTATCTGATGGCCGAAGGGCGCACTTCTGACCGCCTGGTCCGGTTTTCACGAAGCCTTTTTGGATGGGTTCCCGGAGGTCTCGGAGTCGTCGCTTTGGTATCGTGTGCGTTTTTTACTGCCATCACCGGTGCGACCGGGGTTACCATCATCGCACTTGGTGGCCTGCTTTTTCCCGCTCTCATCTCTGAAAAATACAAGGAAAATTTCTCTCTGGGACTCATGACCACTTCAGGAAGCCTGGGTCTTCATTTTCCACCAAGCCTTCCTATCATATTGTATGGGTTCGTTTCAGGCACGAGCATTGAAAGTCTTTTCGTTGCAGGCCTCATCCCTGGCGTTTTGATGGTAGGTGTTCCCTGCCTTTTCTCAGTGTACATGGGCAAAAGATGGAAGCTCGAAAGACCTTCATTCTCTGGCAAAGAGTTCTTTGCTGCACTAAAAGGAGCTGCCTGGGAGCTGCCAATCCCCCTCTTAATAGTTGCCGGCATCTACTCAGGTTTCAGCACTGCCACAGAAGCGGCTGCCCTTACGGTTGGGTATGTCCTTTTTGTCAAAATCATTGTCTTTAGGGAGCTCAGTCTGGCAAAGGATTTGCCTCGAGTCATGACGGAGAGCACAAAAATGGTTGGTAGCATCATGGTCATTTTGGGCGCTGCCCTGGGCTTTACAAACTACCTTGTGGATGCATTCATTCCCATGAAAATTCTAAACCTCATGGAAGCTACGGTTGCAAGTAAAATAGGGTTCCTGCTCATATTGAATATTTTTTTAATCCTTGTAGGCTGTATGATGGATATATTCAGTGCCATTTTGGTGGTAGTTCCCCTTATCGTTCCCCTTGCCTCCAGATTTGGAATTGATCCTGTCCATCTGGGAGTGATTTTCCTTGCCAATCTGGGAATTGGATATAATACACCTCCAGTGGGCCTGAATCTTTTTATTGCGAGCTCAAGATTTGAACGCCCAATTGTTCAAATTTATAAAGCCACCCTTCCCTTTTTGCTGCTTCTTCTCTTCACCCTCTTTTTAATTACCTATTGGCCTGCCCTGAGCCTCTTTCTGCCTGGTTTATTAAAATCTTAGATCCAAATATGGAAAATAAAGTAAATCACGGTGGAATAGCGAAACCCAACGTCCAAGGGTAACATCTCATAAGCCCGGGCATTCCGACTGCTTCCCCCTTTTGCAAAGGGGGATTGAGGGGGATTTTTTCTAATAAAGCCCGAACTGGTACTCTTATTGAGAACTTACGTCCAAAGCTCAACCAAACCTACAACTATTTTCGCCGCCCTTAAGTTAATGACATTGAGTTTTTACTTGCAATTAGTTCCAGAAAACTTAACATATCTAATAATGGTAGCCTTGTAGTACCTTAGCGATAAAATAAAATTCTGCTCAAAACGTGCAGAAAATTGTAAAATTGAAAAAGTGTGAAGGGTCTAATCCCGCCTCGGCGGGACTAAAATGCCTAAAGTTGTGGAATTCTATTTTTTGTAAAAACTGCTGGAGCGAAGCGACTCCTTAACTTTAGGCACTTCAAACTTTAGTTCACTTTAGGCACTTTTCCGGTTTATCCGGGTTAGGAATCCGTAACCTTTTGTTGATTTATGGTTCTATAAATATAAGCTGAGGTATGAGAAATCATACCATCGTTCCAGAGGAGAAATATAATATGCCCATTTATGAATTCAAATGCAAAAAATGCGGAAATGTTTTTGAACAGTTATGCTTTGCCAGTGACGATCAAGACCATTTTCCCTGCCCCTCATGCGGGGGAGAAAAAAGTGAAAGACTGTTGTCCACTTTTTCATCTAACTCATCAGGTTCCGGCAAGGGATTTGGAAGCCTTGGGGCATCATCGTCCTGTTCTTCTTCCGGGGGATTTTCCTGAGCAGGATGATTTACAGCCGGGAGCTGTATCAAGCAAAACTTAGGGGCTGCGCCCCAATTGGAATGTTGGAATAGTGGAATAATGGAGTAGTGGAATAATGGGTTATGGAAAAATGGTAAAGTGGGTTATTGGTAAAATTCATATTGACAGGGAAATTCAAGATGTTTACAAATGAATTATTCCCTTTAAAAACCAACCCCGCTAAAGCCGGGATCTTCGACATTCCATCATTCCATCATTCCATCATTCCAAGTGCGAGGCAGAAACTCAGGCCTCGGAAATCTCCTTTATTTTAAGTAAGTTGTGCAAATTCCGCGATGTTAAATGAGAGGACTCATTTGGAGCATGAAAAAACAGAGGAAAGGGGGAAAAGGATGAGTATCTGGATCTTTTTAGTGGTCATCGGCGTCTGGTTTCTCTTACAGGCTTATATCCTGCCCAAACTTGGCATCTCTACCTGACTAAAAAACAGTTGCC
>JBDRPB010000128.1:0-5201 GCA_043809485.1 Pseudomonadota bacterium
GGATAATGATGTCTTTTCTGAAGTGGTTGGCGGAAAGATTTCGGTGTAAGGTGAAAAACAAATTTCGTGAGCAATCCGGTTAATTGGCTTTCATAGTTTGCGATACCCTTATGCCAGGGCAATTTTTTTCATCTACGATAAGCCTGAAGCTTTCCAGGACTTTCCTAAAGGCTTCAATGTCCTTTTCAAAGTAATATCTATTCACGGCGGTGTAGCGAATATTGTAAAAACTCTCACCTGCCAAAAACCCATGATATATTGTTTTAAGCTTCAGACCATCTCTATTTTTGTATGTAAACACCACTCTGAACCCATCATGCCCATTTACTCGGGCAGGGACATTTTCAATTATCTCAAAATTCAAGACTGACTGATCGGAGGTGATTTCATCGATAACGACACCTGCTGCCTCCTGGGGTAGCATAAGCCTGTTAAATTTCTTTTTTGTGTTTCGGAACGGCATCTCTATCGGGCGATCCTGAATAAGGACGTACTGTAGGAAAGGCCCGTCCCCACTTATAAGAAGATACCGATCAGTATCCAACATCATCCATCCCTGGGGGATATTTACATAGAAATTGTGGGGCAATGATTCATATGAACCCCCGGTTTTAATCCAGGGTGCACAGGCCGGTAAAAAGAGTAAGAATATTAACAAAAATTTTTTCATTCTACTTCCCGCTTTACTGATTACATTTTTTCAAATATCCTACAATATAGGCCTTGTCCGCTCTATGGGGTGAAAGGGACAAACATTGTCCAAAAGATTTCTTTGCGAGCGTTTTCTCTCCATCCTTGTAATAAATCAACCCGATTGCCTTGTGGGGATCCGGATAAAAGGGGTCTAAGGAAATGGCTTTTTTGTAATAGGCCTTTGCTTTGTGCGTATCGTCCGTTTTTGCTCTCTGCCTGAAAACCTCACCCAGCAAGTAATACACTCCTGCATCATTTGGTTCAATTTTCAAATACTTTTCAGCTCCCCTCTGTGCGCTATGGAAGCGTCCGGCCTTTAAATCCAGCCAGGCATTGTCCAGTATAACCTTATGCAATTTTGTCAAAAAAACCCCTGTATTCTTTATTCCTGTCTCTTCTTTCTGGTAACGGGTTTTAAGAAAATTTTTGCAGTTCTCCACCCGTTCCTGAAGCCTGGGATGACAACCAAAAAAGAAAGGTTCTTGTGTGTTTTCTTCCTCAAGCTCCCTTTTTAGATATTCGAAAAGCCTGAGTGCCTCATTGGGGTCATACCCTGCCTTTGCCATTAGCTGAAGACCGACCAAATCAGCTTCGGTTTCAAGATCCCGGCGATACCCGCTGACTGCAGCTTTAGAACCTAAGGACCCCAATTGATTCACCACCTTTCCAATCCCGCTAAATTGAATCAAGGATCCCCGGACACCGGCGAGAAAGTCAGATTTGCTTTTAAAATGCGTGAGGGTTTTCAGCGCGTGTCTGTGTGTGCAGTGTGTCATCTCATGACCAAGTAGAGCTGCAAGTTGAGCCTCATTATCCATACGCGCAAGAATTCCAGTATGTATGTATATGACCCCATTTGGGAAAGCAAAAGCGTTCAAATAAGGGCTCTTGATGACCATTATCCTAAAGGGAATATGCTCCAGGATTTCAGGCGGCTGAAGCTTCCTGGCAACCTGGTTCAAATAGTCATCAAGTTGGTCATCTCTATATATCAGTCCGCTCTGGGTGAGCACTTTTTGTTCGTCTTCTGAGCGCTGCCAGAGTCTCTTTTCATCATCGATACCGGAATTATCTGTTGCCAGAGGAAGGTTCGCGGGTGTAGAGCAGGCGGCTGCAAAACACAGCATCAGGATCAAGAGGATATATCTCATCCGCCCACCCCTGGAAATGAAGCGAGTACATTTTCCACAAGCTTTGATGCACTTTCAGGATCTCTAAGGCCACCCTCACCCTGGATACCTTTCTCACAATACCATAATATAGTCCCGGATGAATCTACGAAAGCCACACTTATAAATGCCTCTTCCTTCCCTTCTAAAACATGATCAAGCCCGCGGACAAACACAAGCGAATCGGTGCCGGACTTCTGCAAAATTCTCTCAACAGAACCTAATGAATACTCAAAATTCTTCTTCTTTCCAGGAAATAATTGCGGACCATAGGTATGCAACTGGATAGATTTGTTCACAGCCCCATAAACTGCTTCGATTTCTGCTATTTCTTCCTCTATTTCCTTATCTTTGGCGAGAGGCTTTATTCTGTAGTTTTTCTTTCTAAGGCCTTCCACGAGGGCACTAATTAAATTCTCCTTGCCTGTCGCACACCAGCCTTTTCTTAATTCGACTACTCCAAGTCCTGTGATTTCATAGGCTTTTACATCACAAAGCATGAGCCCCAGTGAATTGAAATTCCGGGCTCTTTTCTCAAATTCAGGATGTATTCTGTATGCTTGTGGAGCGCAGCCAAAAGCCACTAAAGATATGGAAAGACAGGACAGGAAAAGCAGAATCCGTTTCTTCTTAGCACTCATTTTTTCTCTTTCCTCATTCCCTAGGAGGCTGTTTGAGAATGAGATATTTTTTCCAAGATCAAGGAAGGCAAAAATTATAACCACAGGAATACATTGAAGTATTTCGAGGATTATAATTTGAGCCTGACGCAGAGATTGGGGAAAATAGCCATTCTCGGACAGCCTCCTAGACCGCACGCTCATCTTGCCGGTATATTGTTAATATCTAAAATGTCAGGGATCAAATGCGCATACCTTTGTGAAAGACAGTAAAGAATCCAGACCCATCGAAGATCCCGCTATTCGGGGGAGGACTTGAATTTCTATTTCCAATTTAAATCCATGCAAGAAACATGCAATTTTTTTATCTAAAAAAATCCTATTAAATTCAGATGGTTAGAATAAGTAATGGCAGAACCTGGCTCGAAGACGGCAAAAATTGTCAAATACTGCCGAGAATCGTCAAAGAAAATATGAGGCAAATAGTGCAGTTTTAGTTTGAATTTATGAAAAACACGGGAATGAATTCACAGATTACATGATTAACTCTATTGACATTTATGATTAGGTTTATTAAATTAGAAATTAGTTAGCTTGGATCAGCTTTTCAAGGGGAGAATTATGCCATCCAGCTTGTGGGGCTTAGGGATAAAATAAAGGCCCCTGGAAAATCAGGAAAGGTGAGATAAGGGAAAAAGGAGCGGGGGAAAAGATATTCTAAGCAATCATTTCATTTAAATTCGAACATACAACAAAAAGGAGGTAAAAAAAGATGAAAAAATTAGGTCTATTGTTATTACTTGGTTTGTTTCTTGCGGGTTGCGGCGCAGCGGCCAGCAAATCTGAGTTCTGGCAGCACAGCTCTATGTACAAGAATTGGGATCATATGAGATTCAGTATGACTGATTACAAAAATCCCACAGCAGACACAGGAAATGCATCCCAGAGTCAAGGGTGGTGGGGTGAAGAGATACCTTATATCCCTGCCCAGTGATGTTTTTTCCCTAACAATTTAGCCAGCAACCACCTTTTAAAAGAAGTGGTTGTTGGCTATTGTTTTACTGCTGTCGCCATCCCTTAAGCCCCCAGACCAGCGAAACCAGAGCCAGACCACTGATTGTGCCCGAAACAAGGCCGGTCGCAAGTATTCCGCCTGCCAGCCAAACCGGTCCGCCTATCAGGGCGCCAACAATCCTGCCGAAACCTGCAGCCGCTAAAAGACCTGACATCATTGTTGCACGCGAGCCAGGCAATAACTCTGTACAGAGCGACAAGAAGCTGACAATAGTGAATTCTAAGGTCAAAAAAATCAGAAAAAGGCTGCCAAAGGCCGGGGCCAGGCCTTGCCCAAATATAGGTAACAGCCAATAGCTCATTGAGCACAGTGACAAGCCAAGGATTACAGACCGCTTTAGTCCAAATCGATCCCCCAGGACAGCAGTTAAGGACTCCCCTGATAATTCGGCCATGCCAATAGCACTCGTCCACAGACCCAGGGCAACAATATTAAGGCCGAACGCTTCTTCCAGCCAGGCCCCATACACAACAAAAAGGTTATCGTTGGCAACGCTGACAAAAAAAGAAAAGCCAATGACCCCTAAGGCAGCCCGCTCTTTCCCCAACCGTTGCCAGATCTTCCAAAAGCCCATTGAAACATTACGTCTACCAGTCTCTTTTCCATCATCGGGGAACAAAATTCTCAAAGCTACAATACCCAATAGACCCAATCCGCCCAGGGTAAAAAAAGGGGATCGCCAGCCCAATCGGTCAATGAGAAGACCAAGCAGAGGGATTCCCACAAGTGTACTGCCTGCCCAGCTGAACTCAAGAAACCCAATGGCCAGCCCCCGCCTGTTGTAGGGTACCCGTTCACTTACATACGCTTGAATAGCCGGATCAAAAACACTTTTGCCCAGCCCTGCCAAAAAAAATGATATCAGGATAACGCCGTAAAAAGGCAAAAAACCTCCGGCGAACATGCCTGCAGCCAGCATTCCCAAACCGGCCAACATCATCAGTCGATAGCCCAAAAGATCTGCTACCGGTCCAAAAAACATGCCAATTATGGCCGTAGCATGATTAACTGCAATTAAAGAGGTAATCGCTGTAAGGGGCACCCCCAGCCCCCGGCTCAGAACAGGTGCAAACGGGTAGGCAAAACGTCGGGCAGTATTCAAGACAAGACGGCATGCAGTAGCCAGCCCCATCTTCCAGGCCAGACTGTGGGGCGGATTTGAGTGTGGAGTACCTGTCGAACGGTTAGGCATAAGATATGGCTCTTTGTGAGATTCTCGGCTTCAGCATAGGTGTTTTTAAGACCAAATCAGGATGGATCAGCAGGCTTGTTCGCCTCTTTTCTCAGGTGAGAGATAATGTCCATTATTTCTTTTCGGTAGGGCTTTGGAGCACCCACATAACCCCATCCTTTTTGCGCCTGGTAGAGGCCGTCATAAGCTGTGTCATGGTAGGATCTCATGAGATGAGGGATGTTCCTTTCAGTGAGAATCGAATCCAATAACTGGGCTTCAATATTATTTTCGAGAATAGCAATTTTTGTGTAATTTTCCATACTTGTCATGTCCTTTTGCAAAAAACCCAGGTCCTTCTAACCAGCGATCAGTTACTTTTCTTTTAAAAGCGTCCATAGAACGGCAGCCGCAAGGATCATGGCCAGGCAAAGCATCTGGCCCATGGAGAACATACCCCATAAAAGACCGAT
>JBDRPB010000129.1:0-7229 GCA_043809485.1 Pseudomonadota bacterium
GTGAATCTGAATGTACAACTGGAGGTTCGTTGGCAGGATTACCAAGTAAGAAAGCTTAGTTTGCCACAAGCCTCAGGATTTTTCGAAGTCCCTGGCGGAGGTTCGGAGCGCGGTCGGAGATGAAGCTTATTTGTTCTTCTGTCAACCCATCAAGCGTCATGGTGCTGCCGCCGATTTGTTCTTTAGCTTTATCGCGGATTAGCCTCGTATTTTCCAGGAGTTCAGTTCTGATCGATTCCGGTTCGCGGAGCAAAAGGATCCCGGCCAGCATTTGGTTGAGAACGTGAGAAGCCTTGCATCTTGGATCGTCAATGATAAATGGTGTGAAATGGCGAGAGGCTTTGCGTACGGCAGTGTCGAAGGGAATCGTCCCCAGAATTCCCACGTCTAAGGAGCATTTTTTTTTCAAAAGGCGCTGCATGGACTCGGCAATGCCAACGTCTTTACGGCTCTCGGCCATGTTGGTTACAATGGAAAGGTGAAATTCTTCAATATGTAGCTTGAGTTTTATGTATGCGGAAAGATCAGTAGCACGAACCTTTTGGAAAATGGATTCAAGGGTGGGACCTCCGGTTTTACCAAGGGAAAACTCGCGGACCCGAGCGCACAAATTTTTCAGGCCTTTGTGTTCAGTAAAGAAGCGATCCAAAAAACGATAAAAAGCGACCTGAACAAAATTGTAAGTGTCCAGAAACGAAGTTGGCTCCGCCGAAGTGACAACGATTTTCTGGTCAGCGAGGAGAAAGAAATCGAGCACATTAAAAGAGGTGTCGCCGCCGAGGTCTACTATAACGTAGTCGCAATCCAGTGTCTTGAGATGGCGGGCAATCTTCATTTTTTGCGAGTAAGTAAGATTTGCGCTGCCCAGTTTCGCGGAGTTCCCCCCGATGAGGCTCAGGCCCTCAAAGGGCGTGGCTGTAAGAATTGTGTCAACTGCCGGGCCTTTTTTCTCTAAAAAGTCGTTCCAGTCGGTGAAAAGCGCCTTAACGCCCAAAAGGAGGTGTGCATCGGCTCCGCCCAGGTCAAGATCCGCGAGCACCACTCTCTGACCCAGGAGGGAAAGCCCGACGGCAAGGTTTGTTGCAAGCACAGATTTCCCCACGCCCCCTTTGGCCCCCCCGACAGCCAGAATCGTTCTGCCGGGAGATTCCTCTGTGGAAGTTTTGCCCTTCTGACGGGACTCAAGGTCCCGCACTTTTTGATGGATGTTTTCTATGTGTGGTAACAAAGCCTTATATGCCATTGACAGGCGTTGATAACGCATCTGTCGGGTCTTCCGTTCTTCCTTGTCAAGTTCATCGGCAGTATCGGGATGACAAATTGCTGCCTGACTCATGTAGGCGCGCTTCAATTCATCTGGAGTCAGTTGAATGAGGAACTTTTTCTGGATTGTGGGAACCTCGGGGAAGATAAGGACCAACATGTCTTTTAAAAGGCCGAACTTCGCGCGGCTGATTTTTAGATCATTCTCAAGCTGGATGTCCAAATACATCTCTCCTTAGCATGGGTTTCATTCTCCAGGTGAGAATATATACGAATATCTTGTGTGTCAAGTTAAAACCAACTCAATATATAGCGATTTTCCCGTAATTACTTAATAAGAAATATAACTAATATAAACTTCATTCAATTGATAAAAAAATTATTGACAAATATAATTATATATGTATTACTATCGGTAAGTTAATGCATTGTAATAAAAAGAGAGGGACATGTGGAAGCTCATATCGCAACCAGCAGACTAATAGGGAGAAAATCTGCACTTCCAAGACCGATGAACCGGTTTTACAGTGTGGAATTCTCAATGAGGGGACTCGATGCTCCTTATCAATTTAAGATATGGGATATTTTTTCACCTTGCATGTGTATCCTGGTCAAAGAATACTCAGATATATTACCCCGGTTAAAAGTAGGTGACACGTGGAATATGAAATACTATTCCACCGGTTCAGTCTATCGGCCTGAGTGTCTCAAGACAGTGATTCGACAAATCATCAAAAATGATCAGGGGCGATTCAAGGGTCATTATTTAGTGGGCTTGGAGATCCTGGAGAAACAAGATCGAAATAGGATTCATTAGTAAGTTCTCAATAAGCCCTGGCTGAATTTAAAAATCCCCCCTGGCCCAGACCTGGCCTTGATACATTGAGAGAGTGGCTGATCGAACATTGCTGCTTTGTCATGTTACGACATATGGCCACCAAGTCGCGCCTCCCGATCCCGTCCCGGTCTCGGGACGGGGAGGGCAGGCCTCAATCCCCCTTTGAAAAAGGGGGAAGTAGTCGAAATGCCTGTATTTATTGATAACTTACGTTCGTTAGTATCAACTATTCGAAAATATTCATAAAAAGCGGCTTACAATTTATGTCAGTAAGAATCGGTATCGCATTGGGTGGTGGCGGGGCTCGAGGGCTGGCCCATGTCGGCGTTCTAAAGGTGCTTGAGGAAGAAGGAATCCCTCTTCATTATATAACGGGAACATCCATAGGAGCTGTTGTTGGCGCTGCTTATGCCCAGAATCCCAAGGCGGATTTTTTGATAGAACGTTTTGGACAATCATTAGATGAAGAGTTTTACAGTCAATTGGGATTGGAATATCTGAAAACAAATGGCTGCCAGGAGGGATCATTCCTCCATCAAACGACGGAAAACATCAAAAGACGTATTGCCATCAATCTGGCGCAAAGTCGAACAGGACTGTTAAAGGAAGTTCGCCTAAAAAAAATTCTTGTTAGATTAATTGATCAGGGTGACATCGAAGATACAAAGATCCCACTATGTATTGTTGCCACCAGTCTGCATACAGGTGATGATATTGTATTCAAAACCGGTGATATCATAGATGCGGTTGCGGCCAGTTCTTCCATCCCGGGTTTTTTGTGTCCCGTCTGTTTGAACGGTGACTTGATAACTGACGGAGGGGTGAGTTGCCCTGTGCCGGTAAAATATCTCCCCAGGACCGAAGTGGATGTTACTATAGGTGTGGAATTAGCCATGAGGGAATTTCCTCCCATGGAATCCGTGAATGCTATTGAAATCATCGGCCGCGCAGATATGATCACATCACGGAATCTTTCCCGCATGATGGCAAGGACCGCAGATGTGGCAATTTTTCCGGATACAAAAGACATACACTGGTCAGAATTTTCCAGAGCAGATGAATTGATTGAGGCGGGAATAGAAAGTGCAAGGGAAAAGTTGCCCGAAATAAAAAATGCCATGCAGAAAAAACTTCCCTGGTACAAGAGGATTCTTGCCAGATCCTTTATGCCTTAGGCTGTCTCTTAAATTTTACACCTATCCCGTTAGGCGTGTTTCTGACAACGTCGCCTCTGACTCTAATAGATTTTGGGCTGTTTGGAAGTGGTATAAGTGCCAGGATCTCTTGACCAACAGATATGGATTCGCCTGTTCCAATAAACACTCCGCCAACACTTATATCATGAATAAACCCCTGAAAAACACGATTCCGGACAGTATAATCTAAAAGCACGGGATTTGCCTTTCTGGGCTTTACCCTTTTTTCTTTAAAGTGATTTCCTTTCAACCTGTTCAATAGAATGTCCTGCTCGTGTTCGGTCATTTTCTTGATCAAATCTATCAGATGATCTATATTGCTTGATTCCTTCATGCCTACCTCCGGGATTTTGAGGGGAAAGTAACAGTTTAGTGCTTTGGAAATAGTGCCCAATAATCCAGGGATGGTCTTTTTAAAGGGCTAAACTGTTGCAGGGGATAGCATGTGGGAGTATGCTGAAAAACAGCAGATATGTCAATGCAGAATCCAATTCGTTCGAAGGCCTCTTGGCCCTGCCTGGGAGGCCATAAATAGATTTGTTGAGGAAGCCGGGACTTCCTTGACTTTTCGCCCTGTTATTGCTATGGGAATAAAAAGAATTATTTCGCTTCGCTCATGATTGGAATAAGTAATAGAATTTCCGAGACAAACATATAGACCTTATAAACCTTCAACCTGAGCTTTATTATGTGGACTGATTTGGCGAATCTGTTCGAGCCGGCACGGCATGAACCCTGGGCAAAAGGACTTTCCGCTCAGAAGGATTTCTGGGCCCTTCTAACGGAATGGACCGAGCAGCATGTTCTCTCTGATTTCCTGGATCAGGTTATCAGGCAGGTTGATGAGGTTGTTGAGATCGACCCAGACCTTTCTGAACGGCAAATCCTGGAGAAAGCTACTCAATACATGGTAGGCTTTCTCAAGGCCCGATCGGCCTCTGTCAGGATCTATGATCCGCAAACTGAGCAGATGCTTTCCTATGGGTCCTATCCTTCCAAAGAAGAAAAACGTGAGCCGTTTATCCCGCTTGAAGGGAGCGTGGCCGGAGATGTGGTAAAATCTCGCAAACCATACCTGGTTCCCAATATTCTTGATGATGAGCGCTATCAGGATAAGGAAATCATCGAGAGAAGAGGTGTTTACTCGCTAATGGCTGTTCCACTTGAGATTCCCCGGTTTTTTCCCCATGAGCGAGACACTGTGGGTGTGATCCAGATATACTATCTGGAGAAAGATCGAACCTTTGCACCCCTGGAGATCCAGATGGCCAGCCTTATGGCCAAGAGATTGAGCTTTGCTGTTGCTCACAAAAAGATCCTCACCATGCACCGGGCCAATGAAAAGAAAGAGGCGATCGTTGGTCATATATTCCGGACCCTTGGAAGCCGGGGCGGGATTAAGATGACGGAAGTCTTTAACCACGTGATCCCGGAACTAGCCGATATGGTCAGTCTCCAAAGCAGCACGCTTTTTTCAGTCACAAAGGATCTTAATAGCGTGATCCTTGAGGCCGGTTACCCTGTGGCGGGGGGGTACCATAGCATTGGGAAAAGTTTTCCAGCGAGCACCGAGCCCGCCTTTGAGTTACTCCTCAACCTGAGGGAATATTCCGGGGAGTCTGTCTACGAGATAGTCACCTCGTCATATATACTGGTGGTGGATCCACAAAGGAGCGATTTAATATCTGAGAATCTAAAAAGATTCGCAGCGTCCCACAGTATTAACTCTATACTATACATTCCCCTTACTGCTGACGGTGAAATTAGCCATTTCATGACTTTTGATGCCTTGGATCAGAGGCAGCGTTACAGGGATGATGAAATAGATATCTTCCTGTTTTTGGGCCGGGAATTGATGAAGGCTCAGAAAATGGAACGTCTGGATGACACCCTTCATGATTTTAAGAATCCAGCTATCGCAATAGCTGGTTTCGCCCGAAGGCTCAAGACATTACTTAAACAGGAAGGGTGTGAGGACTCCAATAATCAGATCAGCAAGTATGTGGATATTCTTTTCCAGGAAACAAGTCGCCTTCAGGAGTTGGCTCTGAGTATATATGAGGTAGGCAAGGAGCAGGTTTTGAGCCTGAGAGATGTACTTCAAAGACGCTTTGAAATCAACAAAGAGGCTATCAAAGAGCAATTCAGGCAGAATATTTCTCTGAAAGAGGGGCCTTTTGAACCTCATCTTAAGGTCCAGTGTTATGTAACCCACCTTGAACGTGTATTTGATAATCTGCTTAACAATGCCACAAAGGCAATTCCACTCAAGGGAGGACGTATTGCAATTCGCACTTATGCTGATGGGGAATGGGCGTGTGCTGAGATCAGTAATACGGGTAATATTTCTGAAGAAGAAAGGCTGAGACTTCTTGGGGGCGAAGGCGAAGGTCGTGGCCTCTACATAACCTTCCGAATTATCCGCATGCTCAGGGGAAAGATAGAGATTCGGAGAGGCAAGAATACCACTGCCTTTGTAGTGCGTCTACCCATATATGAGGAGCAAGAACAGCCTTAATCAACGTCTTGAAAATTTAACAGGGATATATTGTGAAAAACAGAATTAAAGAGAAATCAGGGAGAATTCTGCCCAATGAATTGGCATTTGATATCGACGGTGTTTTTGCCGATACATTTAGAATTTTCGTTGAAACTGCCAGAGAACAATATGGCATTCAAGTAGAGTATGAGGACATCACAGAGTATGATTTCCGGAAAGTCATTGATATTGATGAAAAGACCAGCCATGAGATTATTCAAAGGATACTGGATAATCCGCTTGCAATGGGGATACGGCCTGTCTTTGGTTCTGTGGATGTGTTAACAAGGCTTTCACGCATTAGTCCTTTACTCTTTGTTACTGCCAGACCTGAAAGGGATTCTATCCTCGAGTGGATTCAACAACATCTTCGGGTAGCGCGTATGAGTGATATCCGTCTTGAGGCTACAAGCGTTCACGAGAAAAAAATTCCGGTTCTTTTGAAACACGGAATCAGGTATTTTGTTGAAGATCGCCTTGAAACATGCTATCTTTTAGAAAAAACGTCGGTCACCCCCATCGTCTTTGAGCAACCCTGGAACCGGAAGCCGCATCCTTTTCAAACAGTCAAGAGCTGGCATGAAATTGAGGCCTTGATTCAATGGAACGGGAACGGAGAAAACATTTGATAGCTTTTCGAGGAATCGTATTGTTTTGAACTTAGTTCGCTCCGCTCACACGAGACAAAAGCTCAGGCCTCGACGAAATATTATTATTTTAAATAAGTTGTACAATTTCCGAGACGTTTAATTGGAGGTTTGCCATGCCCACATACGAGTATATTTGCGAGAAATGCAAAAAGCCTTTTTCCCTGACCATAACAATTGCCGAACACGAAAAGAAGAAAATCAGATGCCCAAAGTGTAAAAGTGTTAGGGTGAAGCAGCAGATTACATCTTTTCAGGCCATAACGTCTAAAAAGAGTTAACTTTTCACTCATGGGATCAACGTCCTGGGGCGCCGTCCGCGGGTCGCGCGAGTTGTCGGGCGCCTTGACTGTGTGACCCGATTATCACTTCTTTAATTCTTGCCTCTTGCCATCTGATCCTCAATTGACAAACCACACATTATCATTTAAACAGTGGTTGTTTCTAAAGGACTGTGTAATAGATGTATTAATGGTAGCAATCATTAATGATTCCAAAAATTAGGCTAAAAATTCACGATCTTAGCCTATGAAGACAGTTAATGTGTGTATTACCTGTGTCCTCTTACATAGTTGATGTAAGAGGTTGCAGGCCCCAACTTAGAGAGGAGGTATAAAGACATGAAATGTCCATATTGCGAAAAAGAAATACCTGGTATCACTTGCCCACAGTGCGGGTCGGTAAGCCCAGAGGAGGCCAAATTCTGTATGGAATGTGGAGTCTCCCTGGTGGAGGAGGTGGAAGAT
>JBDRPB010000130.1:0-6117 GCA_043809485.1 Pseudomonadota bacterium
TTAATCAAACAGCTCATTGAATTTCTTGAACTAACCGAAGAACAGCAGGCTCAGCTTCGTGATATCTTTGCAAGGGGGCGTGAACAGATTACAGCCCTTCGCACGGGAGGGGCCACATCTGAGGAAATCCGAAGCGAAGTCAAGCGCATGCGACAGGACAGCCGCGCCGCCATCATCGCCATGCTCACTCCTGAGCAGCGCCGGGAATACCGGGAAATGGAAGAAAGACGTGCAAAAAACCCTGTGTCACCGGGACGGGTCTGGATTGTTGATAGGGATGGAAAACTTGTACCAGTGAACATCATGACTGGCATCAGTGACGGCAATTTCACAGAGTTCGTCAGGGGCGATCTCAAGGCTGGTCAGGAGGTGGTCATCGGGGCAAGGCAGTCCGGCCGCAGGCCTTCGCAAAGCGGACGACGGGGGTTAGGGTTTTAGGGTGGCCAGCTTACTTAAGACTGAAGACCTCGCAAAGGACTATCGCATTGGCCCCCATGTAGTGCATGCTCTCCAAAATGTGTCTGTGGCTGTTGAGCGAGGGGAGTTTGTGGCAGTCATGGGACCATCAGGCTCCGGTAAGTCCACTTTGATGAACCTCCTCGGATGTCTGGACAAACCCACAGATGGTCACTATTTCTTTGATGGGGAGGACATTTCCTTTTTCACTCGTGATCAGCTTGCACTGACCAGAAACCGCAAGATCGGCTTTGTGTTTCAGACCTTCAATCTCCTTCCGAGGAACACGGCACTTGATAATGTGGAATTGCCCCTGTTATACGGGCGAACGCCGAGACGTGAAAGGCGGCTCAGGGCGGAGGCTGTGCTTGATGCTGTTGGGCTTGCGGATCGCGCACACCATCGACCATCACAGCTATCCGGAGGGCAGCAACAGCGTGTGGCCATTGCACGGGCTTTAGTGAACAATCCCTCGCTTATACTGGCAGATGAACCCACAGGTGCCATAGATACACGCACCGGTGTAGAGATTATGTCACTGTTCCAGCGGCTCAACCGCGAGGGCATAACAATAGTCATCGTGACCCACGAACAGGAGATTGCAGGTTTTGCCCGTCGGATCCTCCGATTTAGAGATGGATGTTTGATTAATGATGAGATAGTAGAAAGACCGAAACAGGTTGAAGAGATGCTTGCTGAGTAATGAACTACATTGATTCCATATTTGCCTCTCTCCGGGCGCTTCGCGTCAACGTGATGCGCAGCGTGCTCACTACTCTTGGCATCATCATTGGAGTGGCCGCCGTTATTATTATGGTTTCGGTAGGTGCCGGGGCCGAGGCCCAGGTTAATGAACTCATACGCAGCCTGGGGGCAAACCTCATTATTGTGTTACCGGGGACCACCACGTCGGGCGGGGTTAGACTGGGACACGGCACACAATTGACCCTCACGGAAGACGATGCTACGGCCATTCAACAGGAAATCCCAATAGTACAGGTTGCTGCACCATCGGTACGGGGAGGCGGACAGGTGGTGTTCGGCAACCTGAACTGGTCTACACTCATCTATGGGGTAACGCCAGAATACCTCGAGGCACGGGAGTGGGAAATTGCCGCTGGACGTGCCTTCACGCCTGATGAGGTGAAGGGCGCGGCCAAGGTGGTCCTTCTCGGCGAGACTGTGGTTGAGAATCTTTTTTCAGGGGGAGACCCCATAGGGCAGACCATCCGCATTAAGCGGGTACCTTTCAGGGTAATAGGTGTGCTCCAGGGCAAGGGGCAGACACCCATGGGGCAGGACCAGGACGATACGATCCTGATCCCCCTCACAACAGCAAAAAAGCGCGTGCTTGGTGGCCGCTGGGTTAGCGGCAAGAGCGTGGGTTCAGTAATTGTGAAGGTGCAGGAAGCCGATCTTGTTGCAGAGGCTGAGGAGCAGATCAAGGCACTGCTGCGCCAGCGCCATCGCCTGCGGCCCGGCCAGGACGACGACTTTTTTCTGAGGAATCTTTCTCAAATCCTCGAGACTCGGGCTGAATCATCCCGGGCCATGTCTCTTCTCCTTGCTGCCGTGGCCTCTGTCTCTCTTGTGGTGGGCGGAATAGGCATTATGAATATCATGCTTGTATCGGTTACCGAACGGACGCGGGAAATCGGACTCCGAATGGCTGTTGGTGCACGGGGCCGTGACATCCTCACCCAGTTTCTCATCGAAGCCGTGACCCTTTCCATCATCGGCGGCCTCATTGGAATCGCAATGGGTGTGGGAGGATCAATAGCAATCACCTTCTCTGGGGGATGGCCCATGATCATAGAGATCCAATCAGTGTTTCTCGCCTTTGGCTTCTCAGCAGCCGTGGGCATCTTTTTTGGCTTTTATCCGGCGAGAAAGGCGGCGAATCTGGACCCAATTGAGGCTCTACGCTACGAATAGATTTCCAGGAGTTCTGCACAGTTTGAGATCGGTGTTGAATAATTATGAATCTCCTGCTAATCTATTGCCTCAATTGAGCTATCCCTAAATTCTAAAGGAGGCGGTGTTGGATCAGCTTCTTGATTTGCAGGAAAAATGCCCATCAAACAACCAGGAGTGCCCGGTTTTTGATGAAGTTCGACGTTTGAAGGAAGAGTGCAAGCGGCTGCAAGAATTAACCCAGGCGGATACGCTTACCGGGCTTTTTAATTTTCGCTATTTGATGATGGCCCTTGAAGGGGAAATGGAGCGTACAAGACGTACAGGTCTTTCTACCGGTCTCATTATGAGCGATCTGGACCATTTTAAACGAATAAACGATACCTACGGCCACGAATGCGGCAATAAGGCACTTCAATGGATCGGTAATATCTGGCATGAGAAATTACGACGCATAGACATGGCCTGTCGGTACGGAGGTGAGGAGTTTGTTGTTATACTACCAGGAACCAGTTTGCCGCAGGCTATCCGGGCTGCGGAACGTTTGCGATTCGCTCTTGAAAACTCACCTGTAAAGCTTAACGGCAAACTGGTCAGACTGACAGCCAGTTTCGGAGTGGATGCGTACAGGGGGAGAAAAAAGCTCACTGTTGAGACATTTATCAAACAAACAGACCATTTTCTCCTTGAGGCGAAGGCCAGGGGGCGCAATCGCGTTTACTATGATGAAAATAAGATAACCGCGGCAATGGAAGGACTCACGCTTGATGAACGGGAGGCATTGTTTGCAACACGTCGACCTGAAAGGTGAGTGAGGTAGTGCTCAGCCCTGACACCCCTAATGAAATGATTTCGCCTGAAGCCATGATCAGCAAGGCGGACAAATACCTTTATCAGGCAAAGCGGGAGGGGAGAAACAAGGTGATGGGAGGGCCGTTAGATTAAATGAGCATCGCACAATCAGGGTCAAAGGCAGCAGGAGTTGATTCCATGAAAAAAAATGTGCTGGTCGTGGATAACAATCCGGTAATCTTGAAGTTTATGACCAATTTGCTTGAAAAGGAGGGCTGTCAGGTTCAATTAGCAGAAGACGGTCTTACTGCCCTTGACATTTTGGAATCATATGTTCCGGACGTCATATTTGTGGATCTTGTAATGCCTAATATAAGTGGAGACAAATTGTGCCGGATTATTCGAAAAATGCCTGAGCTGAAAGGCGTCTACCTTGTTATTCTTTCAGCGATTTCTGCCGAGGAAGAAGTGGATATTATTGGATTCGGTGCGAACGCCTGTATTGCCAAGGGGCCATTTAATAAAATGGCGCAACACATTCTTTTTGCCATGGGTCAGTCGGCACATAGGGCCGAAGATGGCCTGCCAGGCAAAATACTGGGGATTGAGGATGTCAATCCGCGGGCAATTACAAAAGAGTTACTATCTTCTAAAAAGCATCTGGAAGCTATCTTGAGAAATATGTCTGTAGGCATTCTGGAGCTTACACTCGAACAAAAGATAATATATGCCAATCCTGCCGCCATTTCCTTCGTTGGCATTCCTGAGGAAAAGCTGTTAGCTTCAAGTTTCATAGAGCTTTTTTCAAGGAATGATCGTGAAGGAATCAAGAGCCTGCTGGAGTTCAGAGGCCAGTCGCTTAAAAATATTACCGAGGACTCACCGGTGATATTAAACGGCAAAGAGGTTTCGTTAAACCTCATGTCTTTTAAAGATGAAGATCGTCATTCCATCGTTGCCATTATGAGTGATGTTAGTGACCGAAGGCGAGTGCAGGCCCAGCTCCAGGAAGCCCAGAAAATGGAGGCCATCGGCACGTTGGCAGGGGGTATTGCCCATGATTTTAACAATCTGCTTATGGGCATTCAAGGCAATGTATCTTTGATGCTCCTGGACGTTGATTCAACGCATCCACACAAACAAAGACTGATTACCATTGAAAAACTTATCCAGGGCGGATCAAAGCTGACGAAACAGATTCTGGGGTATGCCAGAGAAGGAAAATATGAAGTCAGGGCCATTGACCTGAGCCAAATAGTAAAAGAAACAGCTGAAACCTTTGGCAGGGCCAAAAAGGACATTACGGTTCATCGCGACCTTGCTGGGGACTTGCTGCAGGTTGAGGCAGACCAGGGGCAGATAGAGCAGGTCCTTTTGAGCCTGTACGTGAATTCATGGCAAGCAATGCCTGGCGGCGGGAATATTTTCTTGAAGACAATGAATACCTCCGACAGGGATATGAAGTACAAAATGTATAAACCCAAGCCGGGCAACTACGTCCTTTTCACTATCACCGATACAGGGACGGGCATTGACAAAAAGACCAGAGACCGTATTTTTGATCCATTCTTTACAACCAGAGGGATGGGAAGGGGCACGGGTCTTGGTTTAGCCTTTGTTTACGGTATAATAAAAGGGCATGGCGGGTACATTGATGTTGATTCAGAGAAGGGATCTGGCACAACTTTCAGCATTTATCTGCCTGCTTCAGAAAAACAGGCCGCAAAAAAAGAGGAACCGGCTGAGGAGGTCTCAAAGGGGACAGAAACGGTTCTTTTTGTGGATGATGAGGGTATGATTATTGATGTTGGCCGGGAGATTCTGAAAACATTGGGCTACCAGATTCTATTGGCCAGGGGCGGAAAAGAGGCAATTGAGGTCTATAAGGCGAACAAAGACAGGATTGATATGGTCATTCTGGATATGATCATGCCAGATATGGGTGGCGGGGAAACCTATGACCTTCTAAAGGAAATCAACCCTCAAATAAAGGTTCTTCTTTCCAGTGGGTACAGTATAGAGGGGCAGGCACAGGAAATCATGGAACGTGGCTGTAATGGGTTTATTCAGAAACCCTTTGACGTGAAACAGCTATCCGCCAAAATGAGAAAAATCCTCAAGAAAAAATAGAAGCGTATCTCTACTGAGAATCATACAAATACATTAATACTGGCCGGTTCAGACCCACTGAGTCAAATCTCGACACCGATAAATCCGTGAGAAAAAGGGGTGCATGTATTTTAATAGCCTTTTGCCCTAATTTCTGGTATATCCAATCACACCCAATATATGCTATCATGCCCTGGAGCGGGGAAACAATCGTTACTATTCTCATGCCTTCTCCATTCAGAATCCACAAATTAGCGGTTCAGATTTGTGGTAAACCTACAACCCCTGAATCCCGCTTTCAGTCCCTCTTTTAGCGGGAAACCCGTTAACGGTTACAATTTCTTTTAAAAAGGCACCAAAAAAATACACAAAATGGTCAAACAGGAAACAAAAGGAAAAGCAATTCTGAAGAAGAACCCCCCGAAAGGGAAAACCTCCTCAGCGGAACCGAAGCCCGGGCCGTTTATTCCTGATAAAAAAAGCCGGTACACCCACAGGCGTTCCTCTCGGGAAAAAGGAAGGGAAAACATCGGGATCGAGGATGCGCCGGCAGAATCCACCGGCGCGGCACTGGAAGATAACTGGGATGTTTCACAGTTCAAGATCCCGCCGGCCGAAGGTAAGACCCGGTTTCACGATTTCGATCTACCAAACCCGCTGCTTCATGCCATCTGCGACCTCGGCTTCGAGTACTGTACACCAATTCAGGCTGAAATCCTTCCCAGCAGCCTGTCCGGCAAGGATGCAAGCGGCAAGGCCCAGACTGGTACGGGAAAGACGGCTGCCTTCCTGATCACCGTCATCACCCGGATATTATACAACCCCATCCAGGGAAAACGAAAACCT
>JBDRPB010000131.1:0-13957 GCA_043809485.1 Pseudomonadota bacterium
AAAAAATCTTAGGGAAGTTTTCTGACAGCACCTATTATGAAAAGGCAAGGGTCCTGACCCTTGTCAAACACCCCATAGAGGTTTCTGGCCGAGGAAAAATACTGGTCATGAGTGCCGGGACTTCCGATATTCCTGTGGCAGAAGAGGCTGCCATTACGGCAAGGTTCATGGGAAATGAGGTGGAAACCATTTATGATGTGGGAATCTCAGGCATCCATAGACTTTTGAATCACAGGGAAAGGATCATGGAGGCTTCTGTTATTGTAGTGGTGGCCGGGATGGAGGGGGCATTACCGAGCGTTGTGGGCGGGCTGGTTGATAAGCCGGTGATCGCAGTCCCGACAAGTGTGGGCTATGGGGCCAGTTTCCAGGGTATTGCTGCGCTTTTGGGAATGTTGAATTCCTGCGCGTCCGGTGTGACAGTAGTGAACATCGATAATGGTTTTGGGGCAGGATATGCTGCGAGTGTAATAAACAGGACATAATTACCTGGGATGCTGTCACCTGTACTTCTCGCGGATTTCCAAGACGCGTCGTTTCAGCCAGGGAAGATCTTTTTTCTGAGAATTATCCCAGCAGGGCAGTATGGTGTTATTGTGAAATAGCGGCTCTGAGGTTAGATTATATTCAGAGTGACTTATGGCCTTTTCCCACAAGGCGGTATGGGGTATTGGAGAATACTCGGAAAGAAAAGGCATTGCACCTGTGTTGGCCACAAAATCAATAGTTTCCATCACTGAATCCACGGATTGGCCGGGCAATCCCATCAGAATATACGCCCCGATATCATTGTGAGCAAAACCGGCTTTAAGTAAGTACTGTACCGCCCGCTCAAAGTCGCCTTCGGCGATTTTATTGTCCAGATTGCGGTGTAATGAAAAGTCCGAAGTCTCCAGCCCAAGGCGTATGGTTTGGAAGCCGGTTTGGTGCATTAGACTGGCGATTTCCGCTGTGATTTCCTTGACATGCACAGCATTTGGGGTATGAAATTTTAAGTCCAGATGATGCCGTGCTAGTTTTTCAAGAAGCAGAGCCAAATGTTTTTCAGCATCAATAAGCAGGGCGTCATCGTAATAGGCAAAGTCCCGGACCTTATAATCTGTATACCAAAAAAGGATTTCCTCTAACACTTCTCCCGGATCTCTATGGATCGGTTGAGGATCTAAGAAGTGGCTTGCACAATATCTACACCGATAGGGGCAACCCTTAGAGGTCAGGAGGCAGACGTAGTCAATTTGGCTCAAAAGGTCAAATGCCGGATAAGGCGGATGCCCTGAATCCGGAGGAAGCTTTGGTATGGGGATGCCGAATTCGCTTAGGGTCTTTAGAAGGGAAACCGGATCATTGCTGGTCACAATGCGGTCTGCCTGCATATTTTGGCGGGCGTGATTCTGGCAAAGTCTGGCATAAATTCCCCCGAGGATTATCGGAACCCCAGGGTGAACTTTCCTGGCGAGGCAGATGACCTCTTTGACGCCGGGATACCAGTATGTCATAAGAGAGGTTACGAGAATGGCAGTCGGCTTTCGGATCTTGTTTAATTCTTCCACAAATATCTTTAGTGAAAAACCGTAGCGACTGTAGGGCCTTGGAATGCCCCTTAGAGGAAAGGGCTTGGGCACTTCTTGCCGCCAGAATTTTCCGGTCCCATATAAGCGTCTTTTAGGCTTTTCCATGGACGTATCCCCCTTCATTCCGGGGTGATGCACATCCAGACAGTCGATTAGGTGTATCCTGAAACCGCAGTATCTGAGATACCCTGCAAGGTAGAGGAGCCCGAGCGGTTTGGACCAGAGGTCATAGGCCGCAAAATCGTAGATCCATGGGTTAATGAGAATCAGTGATGGTGTCATGAGGCAAATTCAAAACCGAGAAAGGTTATGTATATGAGGGCTGTGGTTCAGAGGGTAAAGGAGTCCAAAGTAGAAGTCAAGGGGGAGGCTGTAGGAGCGATTGGCCCTGGATTATTAATATTTTTGGGTGTGGGGAAGGATGATTCAGAGAAAGATTGCGATTATTTGGCCAATAAAATTGCCTATCTGAGGATCTTTCCTGATGCAGTTGGTCTCATGAATTTGTCTTTGATGGAAACAGGCGGAGCCGCCTTGGTTGTTTCTCAGTTTACTCTCTGGGGTGATTGTCGAAAGGGACGGAGACCGTCTTTTGCAAAAGCTGCCCGGCCAGAACTGGCAAAGGAGCTTTATGAGCATTTTATTAGACTTTTGAAGACAAAGGGTATCCACGTTGCCACTGGTCAATTTCAGGAGATGATGGATGTCTATCTGGTTAACGACGGTCCCGTCACTTTGATCCTGGAGAGTTCAAAGAGTTTGTAACCTTTCAGGCACCCTTTGTGACACTTGATGGTGTGAAATTTCCTTTCTTGAGTCCGCCGCGGATGTTAAATAAAATCGAGTAGCGATTTTATAACTTGAGCTCTTTTTCAAGGATTCTGATCCTTTTTTCTATCTCCTTCTGCTCTTTGAGGTCAGAGATACCCTTTTTAAGCCGCAGCTTTAGGCCCAGGAGTTCCATGGATTTTCTGTATTCTTGGCAATTGACTTTCATGAGGATTCATTCTTAAATGAAAATCGATCTGGCTGTTTGTATCACTTAAGATATAAGGTTTCATAACACACTATTCGTAATGAATAAACCGGTAATGGATTCTGAAACAGTTTTGACTTTTGAATAAGCAATATAATATAATCTGATCAACTCGTTGGTATTAGGCGGAGATTTGCAAGTTTCTGGACGGAAATTAAGATAAGGGGTGCACGATGAAAGAGGTATGGTCTCGTCTGAAGATGGGCTCTAAAAACGAGCCTGATCAAAAATACCTTACAAACTGGCTCGGAGAACAGGATCGCGCAATTGGAGCCAAAGAGAATGAGGTGGAAGACAGGGGGCAAACAGAAACTTATGTGGACAACAGGCCAATAGAACCGCAAGAGAAGAAGATCAATCTGCCGACGGTTCTTAAGTGGGTCATTTTCCTTGTGTTCATTGTCTATATCCTGGTTTCCTATTCTCGCGGCCCGATCCTGACCAGCCTTGGAAAGTATCTGGTTGTTCAGCATTCTCTCGAGAAAGCTGATCTTATTGTTTGCATGATGGGAAACCCTGTGGAACGGGGCCTTGCGGCTGCGGATCTTTACGGGGAAGGTATGGCCCCGCGTATTTTTGTTGGCAGGGAAGAGCTACCCGATGGGATTGAGGTTTTAAAGCAGAGAGGGGTCCACTACCCTGAAACGAGAGACCTTTTGATCATGATGCTCCAGGGATTGGGCGTAGCCAGGTCTGACTGCCTTGTCAGTGACCGTTTTATGGGCAGCACCTTTGAGGAAGCCAGGATAATTAGAGAAATTGCACAAAAGGAAGGTTATCGTTCCCTGATTATAGTCACATCTCCACACCATTCAAGACGCGCCTGGTTGACTTTTAAAAAAGTGTTTGAGAAAGACGAAATGGTAATTATGATGATGCCTTCCCAGTATATGGATTTCAGGCCGGATAACTGGTGGAAGAAAGGGAAATACGTCAATGAGGTGATTATCGAGTATCAGAAATTGATCTATTATACCCTAAAAAAATTCCTCTGATATTTAGGTCGGTAGAAAATCAAATTACCACCCCCAGATGAGGCAGCTTGTTTTTGTTGGTCCTGGAAGGTACTCTGATTTAAGTGCCTAAAGTGCCTAAAGTTTAAAGTGTCTAAAGTTAAGGAACTTCGTGACTTTTTTAAAAAGACTGGCTTCATCAAAGTCTCCAAGACAAAGCAGGCCAAAAAACACTCGCAACAGAAAGTCAAAAATTCAGACCGATTTGTCTGCCTCGATTTACGCAAGCAGGTTGCTCGACAAGCACCTTGTTCTGGAACCGTTTACTATTTTAAAACGTCAAATAACACCTTTAACTTTAGTCACTTTAGATCACTTTAGTCACTTTAGTCACTTCTGACCAATTATTTCCCCAAACAAAACTGGCTGAATATGCTGTCCAGGACCTCTTCAGTGGTGGTCTCTCCTATGATTTTCCCCAAGGCATCCAGCCCGCTCTTGAGTTCAAAAGCAACAATTTCCATGGGAGCGTCTTTTTTTGCCTTTCGGCCGGCGCTTTTGAAAAACTGAGCCGCATCTATTAGGGCCTGTCTGTGTCTCAAGTTCGGGGCCACATCAGGGGACGTCACGTCTATATTCCCTTTTAGTAAGCAATCCGAAATGCCTTTTCTCAGCTGGTCAAGGCCTTGACCAGTGAGCGCGGATATCTTAACGATGGGAAGTCCAGAGAATGCATCATGTTTGACTTCCTTACTGAGTCTGGATGGGAGATCAATTTTGTTGATCACAATCAGGGCATTTTTCCCCCGGGATTGAGCAATGATATTGTGATCATTATGGTTTAGCGGCCTGCTCTGGTCAATGACCACAAGTAAGAAGTCAGCTTCTGCCAGTTTTTGCTCGGTAAAGTGGATTCCGATCCTTTCCACCTCATTCTTTACATTTCTGAATCCGGCAGTATCCATAAGGCGGAGCGGCAGCCCCTCAATTGTGATGGTGGATTCAATGATGTCCCTCGTCGTCCCTGGAATCGCTGTTACGATCGCCCGTTGTTCGTTTAGAAGTCTATTTAGAATGCTTGATTTTCCCGCGTTAACCCGCCCCACAATCACGGTGTTGATGCCATCTACCCAGAGTCTTTTTGTTGCCTGGGCCTCAATCAGGTCTTCGATGGGTTTGACAATTTCCTTTCCAATTCGCTTTGAGGTTTTTTCCCTGGATATGATTTCGGATTCCTCGTCTGGGAAATCGATCGCCACTTCCGCGTGTGCAAGGAAATCGATCGCCTTTTGCCGCAGCCCCTCGATTTCATTCCTGAAAGTCCCCTGGATCTGCTGAGATGCTAAATGCAGGCCCCTGTCCGATTTGGCATTGATTAGATCGATCACAGCTTCAGCCTGAGTCAAATCGATTCTGCCATTCAAGAAGGCCCTCAATGTAAATTCTCCGGGTCTGGCCAGCCGTGCGCCCTGGTCTAAAATAATTTGGAGGGCCCTTGAAAGGAGCAGATAGCCGCTGTGGGAGTTGATTTCAACGATGTCTTCCCGGGTATAGGAGTGAGGAGCCTTCATAAAGGAGAGCAGAACTTCATCGACCATGTCACCGGAGGATGGATCCAGGAAGTTCCCCAGGTAAAGGTGATGACTATTAAGATCTTGAACGGGTTTTTTCGGCCTAAAGGTTTTTTCAGCGATTTCAGCAGACAAGGGGCCGCTGATACGAATAATACCGATTCCGGCCTGTCCGATGGGTGTGGCAATGGCGGCGATGGTATCGTTGTCGGTTAACCGTTGTCCGTTGTCCGTTGTCCGTTGTCCGTTTCCCATAGCCCGTTACGTCAAGCTGAATGTGAGCCTTCATAGGTTCAGAGTTTCGGTGAACCTTGAACCTGTGAGCCCGTGAACGGTTATCTTTTGGGTATGATGAGGATCTTTTTTAAAATACCTTCCCCCCGGCTTTTCGTGTCCAGTGACTCATCGTCCCTCAGGGCCATGTGAACGATTCTCCGGTCATGGGGATTTAAAAGATTCGTGACCACGGGTTTTCCTATATTTTTGGCTTTTTCGCCCATCCTCATGCCCATCTGGATCAACGAGTCTCTTCTTCGCTGACGATAATTTTCAGAATCAACAACCACCTGGGTTCGCTTTTCCAGGGCCTTATTAACGATCTTGTTCACGATAAACTGCAGGGCGTCCAAGGTTCTCCCCTTTCGCCCTATTAGAAGCCCCGATGTATCACCTTCAATGTTAAGGGCAATTGTGCCATCGTTTTGTGCTGCGCTTACTGTGGTTCCCTCCATGGGGATCAGTGTCAGGATATTTTCCAGTGCGTCTTTAGCAATGGCGACCCCGTTTGTCTCCTCGACGGGTTCCGGTTCTTCACCTGTAGTCGTGACTTTGACTTTAGCCTTCCTGCCACCCACTAACCCAAAAATCCCCGCGGATCCGGGTTCAATGATTTCGACGTCGATCTCGTCTTTGGTGAGCTTGAGTTGTCGACAGGCATTTTCAATCGCTTCCTCGGTAGTTTTTCCTTCAAATTCAAAAGTTTGCATGATTGTGACCTCCAAATGTTATGCTTAACTCTTATGAATACGGTACTGCTGGCCTATTGATAGAATGTTGTTGACTAACCAGTAAAGAACAAGGCCAGACGGGAAGTTGATAAACATAAATGTAAAGATAAGTGGTAAGAACATCATGATCTTGGCCTGAGTCGGGTCCCCGGGGGTCGGGGTCATTTTCTGCTGAAGAAACATGGAAGCGCCCATCAACAGGGTAAGCACTGGTATTCCGTAAGGCGGGGACATGAAAGGAATTGAAAAAGGAAAGCTGAAAAGACGATCAGGGGCCGAAAGATCGTCTATCCATAGCATAAAAGGCGCCTGTCTCAGTTCAATGGCGCTACCCAGAATTCTAAAAAGAGCAAAGAATACTGGAAGCTGGATTATCATGGGCAAGCATCCGCCCATGGGGTTCACCTTGTAGGTTTTGTACAGCCCCATCATTTCTTTGTTCAGTTGTGCTTTGTTGTTTTTATATTTTTCTCTGATCTTGGCCATTCTGGGCTGGAGTTTCTGCATCTCTTTCATGGATTTGTAGCTTTTGTGTGTCAGGGGCCAGAAAAGGATCTTGATCAGGATTGTGAGAAGAATAATGGATACACCATAGTTGTTTATGTACTGGTTGAAAAATCTCAGGAGATACAGAAGGGGCTTGGCAATTATGTCAGTCCATCCAAAAGTAATGGCCCTTTCGAGATTTTTTCCAAGCTGTTTCAGGACACCCAGTTCTCTGGGTCCGAGGTACAGGGTATAGCTGGAAGAGACCCGTTCAGAAGGGTGTAGTGAAATAGATGGTGGCATGTGGGTGCCTTCCAATATGCCCGATGGCAATAGACGCCCTTTGAAACTTGCCTTTGAAGGTTGATCCGGGATAACGGCTGATATAAAGAAATCGTCCTCATAGGCCATCCAATCGATCCGGCCTGCCAGGTCCTTTGGTTCGGATTCCTTTTTGATCTTAACTTCTTCAAGTTTGTCGTCCAGGAGCAGGATGATACCAACGTAGGAGTAATAGCTCTGCTTATCCTTGGGCGGTAATGCCTTTATATCAGCGACAAAGGCGCCGGTGACTATTTCTCCCGATTGATTGATTACGTCGATTTGGAGATCGATCCTGTATTGATCCGGATAAAAGCGGTACGTCTGACTAATTGAAATCCCACCGGAGGTCAAGGAGTGGAAAACCAGGTTTTTAGGCGAAGAATCTGATTCGAGCCATATTTTTTGGTGCTCCACCTGGTAGATGGTTTTTTCAGGTTGACTTGCAGACGCCCCATCAAAGCTTATTATCAAAAAATCAGCCTTCTCTTGCTGAAAATCGATAAGGTCAATCAAGGGTGAATCAGGTTCTACGGACTCACGGTATTCTTTCAGTTTAAAGCTTTTAATGGTAGGGCCCGCATTGGTAAAGACAGCCCTGTATAAGGGTGTGTCGACCACAATCTCTTTTTCATCAGTCTCTGGGGCCAACTTAAAATTTGTTTTCTCTGGTGCTTTGGAAATCGCAGCATGCGGTGCGCTCGCAGTTTCTGGAGACTGCGACACAGTCTTCGGTGCAACTGTTTCAGGGGGTTCTCCTTTTTTTGAAACCTGGTCTTTGCTCGGGTTGAAAAGGAATGACCATAGAATAAGCACCAGGAAGGATAAAGCAAAGGCCAGTATCGTTCTCTTTTCCATATGAACTACCTTGTTTTAGGATCCCTCAGAATCGTAATTGTATGTTTTTTGACATAATCAGTTTAAATACAAAATTAGCGGGTGTTGGCGCCACAGGAATAATGATAATCACGCAGAGCACAATCCTTCATACAAGGGGATCATATCCTCCTGGATGAAAGGGGTGACATTTGGAGATTCTGATCAACGCCAGACCCCCCCCCTTCAAAATCCCATATTTGTTGATAGCATGGCGGGCATAGTTTGAGCACGTAGGATAAAAACGACAGGAAGGAGGCCAGAGAGATGAAATTAATCGTTGATATATAACTATTAAGGCTATAGGTACATATCTGAGCTTATATAAAGGGCTTTTTGTCAAAAATAATTTCCCCGATCTCCTCTTTGGTTTTCCGGAGATCCAAATAGCTGGCACCCTTTTTTGCTGCAATGACGATATCATATCCTTGGGGGAAACGGGACTTATTAAGCCTGAAAAGTTCTCTGATAAGGCGCTTGACCCTATTCCTCTTGACCGCGTTTCCTGTCTTCTTACTTACAATGACCCCCAATCTCGTAATGCCGAACCCGTTCTGTTTGAGAATGACAGTAAAGTGTCTTGAATGAATGCGTCTCCCTGATCTATTTGCATTGACATAGTCAGCTCGGTTCAATATTTTTATGCTTTTTGGAAACGAAAAAGACCCCATTAGGCTAATGTAACCTGGTTGGAATTAAAGGGTGTGTCTATGCGGCTAATCGTTTCCGTCCCTTTGATCTTCTTCGTTTCAAGACATTTATGCCACCCTTTGTACGCATTCTTGCCCTGAAGCCGTGTGTTCTTGCCCTTTTGATATTGCTGGGCTGATAAGTTCTTTTCATAGTAATGTTGGATCCTTCTGTGTGAATTACAACAATTTTTTATAAAAACATGGATTGCATTTTTTGTCAAGAAAAATTCATTTTGTTATTTTATAATTGATAATTCAAATAATATGGTATAATTAATGTATAGTTAAATATAAGCTGGGAAATAAAAATTTCGCCGAAAGGAGGGAATAATGCTTCTGGACCCCATATTTGGCTTATTCTCTAATGATTTAGCCATTGATCTAGGGACAGCTAACACCCTAGTTTATATGAAAGGCAAAGGGATTGTGTTGAGGGAGCCGTCTGTTGTGGCTGTCAGGAAAGATAGCAGGGGAGTCAATAAGGTTTTGGCAGTGGGCCACGAAGCCAAAATGATGCTTGGGCGGACCCCGGGTGACATTACGGCTATTCGCCCAATGAAAGACGGCGTGATCGCGGATTTTGAGACCACTGAAGTAATGCTTCGTCATTTCATAAGAATAGTCCATCATAGAAGGTCGCTCATAAGGCCCCGTATCGTTATCTGTGTGCCTAGCGGGATTACTCAGGTTGAAAAAAGGGCTGTTCGCGAATCCGCGGAGTCAGCCGGAGCCAGGGAAGTGTTCCTTATCGAGGAGCCTATGGCGGCGGCAATAGGCGCGGGGCTCCCAATTACGGAACCGACGGCCAACATGGTGGTTGACATTGGCGGCGGCACCACGGAAGTTGCAGTCATTTCACTTGCAGGAATCGTCTATAGCAAATCAGTCAGGGTTGGCGGTGATAAAATGGATGAAGCCATCCTTCAACACATCAAAAGAAAATACAACCTGTTAATAGGCATCAGGACAGCAGAGATTATAAAGACAACTATTGGTAACGCCTTTCCCAGTGATCAGATTGATACAATTGAAGTCAGGGGTCGAGACCTGGTGACCGGAATTCCCAAGATTTTGACTATAGACTCAGATGAGATAAGGAAAGCCATTTCAGAGCAGGTGGAGACTATTATTGAGACCGTACGCATTGCCCTTGAACAAACACCTCCGGAACTGGCAGCTGATATTGTGGACACGGGAATCGTGTTGACCGGAGGAGGCGCATTGCTCAAGAATTTGGATATCCTGCTAAGAGAGGAAACAAAGCTTCCCATAACCATCACTGAAGACCCTCTTTCCACGGTAGTCCTTGGTTCTGGAATGATCTTAGACAATATATCTATCCTGAAACAGGTTACGATCAAGTAGTAGTCACAGGATCCAGTGTTTTCTTTGAACCACGGATATCAAACCTACAACCTGCACGCATTGGGCTCTTGTCTGCAAGGGCGCGCCACAATTGCAAACTAAAGCGGAGCTAAGGGCAAGCATTGAAAGGTGTAACAGGCTTTCGCACAATCTGGCTATGGGTTTTTATTATTGGCTCTGTTTTGTTCTTGCTTTCGTCCAATTCTGACCTGGGACCCACGTGGAATCCTGCTGAACAGTTTGTCATAGAAATTACCGCTCCCTTTCAAAAGATAATCAAACAAACTACAAACAGCACGGAGGAAATGTGGTTAAACTATTTCCGTTTGGTAGACGTTCATCACGAAAACACGCAGCTAAAAAATGAAATTCATGAGCTCAAGATGGCGAATAGCCGATACCGGGAATTGTTAGCCACCCAAGAAAGGCTCGAGGAACTTCTCCATTTCAAACAATCCATCAACCGGCCGGTTTTGGCTGCTCATGTTATAGGGATAGATCCCACCGGATGGTTTAAGTCCGTTATTATCGATAAAGGAAAATGGGCAGGGTTAAGGTTAGATATGCCGGTGGTGAATGCTTTTGGCGTAGTAGGCAGAGTAGTGTCTGTCTCATCAAATTACGCCAAGGTGTTGTTGATTATTGATCAAAACAGTGCTGTCGACTGCCTTGTTCAACGATCTCGTGATAGAGGCATGCTTAAAGGGTTAATGAGCGAAATCTGCAAGCTTGATTATGTGGCCAAATCCAACGATATCACTGTTGGGGATATCGTTGTCACTTCCGGGCTTGGAGGCGTTTTCCCCAAAGGCTTACCTGTGGGTCGGATTTTGGATGTCAAAGAAATATCCGGAGAGCTTTTCAAAGATATTAAGATCAGGACTGCTGTTGATTTTTCAAAGTTAGAAGAAGTCCTGGTGATTTTAGAGGAGAGCAAATCATCGAACCAGCTGAAAGAAAGCGAATAGCATTTTACCTTTTCGCGTGGTTCCTGGGACTATTTTTCACCCTGGTTAAAGGGGAATGGATGAGTATCGTGGGTTTGAATCTCGCTGATCTGGATCTCCTGACCATTATCATCGCCTATCTGTTTTTGTTTTACGGACAGACTGCCACGGTCATGTTTGCTTTCGGGCAAGGAATTCTAATCGATCTTTTTTCAGGCGGCTTGCATGGGCTTTTTACCTTCCTTTATCTGTGTGTTTTCGGCGGGGTTTATCTCGGTTCGCAATTTTTTAACCTCCAGCACCCGAGGGGGCAGATGATCATTGTTGCCCTGGCTGTCTTATTGAAAAAAGTGATGTTTTTCATGATGCTCACAGTCTTCTACCATAGGCTGGCTTTTTCAACGGATTTTCTTTGGGTATCCGGGTTTTTAGTGATGGGCACAGGGCTGATTTCGCCTATCCTGTTCTATCTATTTGATTGTCTGAGAGCTGATTCCCTGGAAGATACTCATAGCTCTTTGAACGAGTGGCCATAAGCATTCATATCATTCACTTTTTGTATTGCAGACTTGCCAACCGGAATTGATTTCGGAGAACAAGGCCTTGAGAACATCAGAGTTCGATCCCCTTTCCATAGAGATTTTTGACAGACAGCTCAAAAAGGTAACGTTGGTAGTGCTGGCTGTTTTTGGTGTTTTAATCCTGAGGTTCTGGTTCCTACAGGTCGTAAACGGATCCGTGTACCGCACCAAATCGGAAAATAATCGCATACATCTCCAGGATATCTCCCCATTTAGGGGAATGATTTTAGACCGGAATGGGGCGACACTCGTGGATAACCGTCCCTCCTATGATCTTTATGTGGTTCCGGAAGAAGTCCAGGACCTGGAAGAGTTATTGGAAAGGCTAAGTCCCTTGGCCGGACTTGGGGCGGAAGAGGCAGAACAGAAATTGGATGAGGCTTCGCGCAGATACCCTTTTTAGGCCTGTTTGCCTCAAAAGAGACTTATCCCGCGATGAGTTGGCCAAAGTTGAGACCCATCGCTTCAATCTTCCTGGGGTCATTATAAAAGTAGCGCCCCAACGCCATTATGTCAACGGAACCTTTGCCTCTCATCTCATCGGATATTTGGGAGAAATCAATGAGAACCAGCTAAATAGCGGGCAATACGCGGATAGCAAGCCGGGTGATCTGATTGGAAAGTCCGGTGTGGAGTGGAAATGGCAGCGCGATTTAAACGGGGTGCGAGGGGGCGCACAGGTGGAGGTGGATGCAACAGGAAGGAAAATACGGGTGATGGCACGCAAAACCCCGGTCCCCGGCGAAAATGTCTGCCTGACAATAGACAAGGATCTTCAGGCGGTGGCTGAAAAGGCACTTGCCGGCAAAAGCGGAGCGATCGTTGCCATGGATCCCAACAACGGGGAGATTTTGGCCTTGGCGAGCAGCCCTTCTTTTGATCCGAATCTGTTTGTTGGGGGAATAGACAGGGCAAGCTGGGAAGGAATTGTCTTGTCCGGGGATTTTCCTTTACAGAATAGGGCCCTGTCAGGTCAATACCCGCCCGGATCTGTCTTCAAGATAGTGGTTGCACTGGCTGGGCTCGAAGAGGGTATAGTCGATCCTAAGGAAGAGTTAGTTTGTACAGGCATCTACTATTTGGGACGACGTGGATACCGTTGCTGGAAGAAATATGGTCATGGCAGGGTGAGTCTCCACAGGGCCCTGGTTGAGTCCTGTGATGTGTATTTTTATGATATGGGGCGCAGGCTGGGCATTGACAAGATTTCTGAATATGCAATGAGATTCGGCCTTGGAAAAAAGACCGGATTCGATCCAGCGCATGAGAAGGCAGGGCTGATACCGACCCGAGATTGGAAGCTCAAAAGATGGGGTGTTCCCTGGCAGGGGGGAGAGACACTGTCCACGGCTATCGGGCAGAGCTTTGTCCTGGTGACCCCGATTCAGATGGCTGCGTTTGTCTCAGCCGTCTTTAACGGTGGTATCGTATATAGACCTCAGGTGACCAAGTGGGTAGGAAAAAGCGAGACCGAAAAGATCAATGAGTTTGCTCCGGTTGTGACAGGGAAAATAGGGATCAAACAGGAACACCTGGAGTTTGTAAAAAATGCTCTTATTGGTGTAGTCAATGAACCCCATGGTACTGGTGGAAGGGCCAGGTTGAAAGAAGTGACTGTCGCCGGGAAGACAGGGACATCTCAGGTCGTTGCCCTTAAGAAGGAAGAGGAATTTGAGCGTGAAGAAGATATTCCTGTTCAATTTAGGGACCATGCATGGTTTGTTGCTGTCGCGCCGGCGGAAAACCCGCGGATTGCAGTTGCTATCGTGGTCGAGCACGGGGGGCATGGCGGGAGTGCTGCTGCGCCCATCGCCGGTCAGTTAATCAAGGCATATTTTGGATTGGACAAATCGGTGTTAGCTGAAGCGGTAACTCATTAAATCAGTGTTATATTTTGTTTAATTCCTTAGACACTAAATTTTGAATTTACTAAAGAACTGGTAACCAAAGAAATCTTATCTAAAAGATATTAAGCATGTTTGACCGCAGGTTGGTTCAGAATTTTGATTGGATTTTGCTGCTTTTGCTGCTGCTTTTGGCGGGAATCAGTATTATAAATCTCTATAGTGCTACATATGCTATTCGAGATGTGGGTGGGTCACAGGTCTTTTTAAAGCAGATCTACTGGTTCTTAATAGGATTTGCTGTCTTCTTTGTGATGACCACCTTTAATTATTTTGCCCTCGAGCGACTGGCTTATCCAGCTTACATCTTCACCATTGCCCTCTTAATTCTTGTCTTGTTTGTGGGGAAGGTAACATCCGGTTCACAGAGGTGGTTGAGCCTGGGACCTGTTTCCTTTCAGCCCTCCGAGTTGGCAAAGATTGCTATGGTGTTAGTGCTTGCCAAGTTTTTCAGTGAGAAGCGCGGGTATCGCGGATACCGTTTGAGAGATCTCTGGCAGCCATTCATACTGATAGCGGCACCGAGCATTCTTATTTTAAGAGAACCTGATCTTGGAACAGCCCTCCTGCTGGTTGCCGGGTCCTTTTCCATGATTCTGTTTGTCAAAATGTATTGGAAATCATTGGTGATTCTGGTTGGGTCAGCT
>JBDRPB010000132.1:0-10034 GCA_043809485.1 Pseudomonadota bacterium
CTTGGTGGTAAAGTAGGGATCAAAAACTCTTTCCAACACCTCTGGAGTCATTCCATGGCCGGTATCGTGAACACTGAGTCTAAGATAGGACCCTGGCTCGATGTCTAAATACATCGTCGTGCTGGGAGCATCTATATCCACTTTCATTAGACTGATCTCTAACAAACCCCCTTCCTCACCCATGGCGGCGGCCGAATTGGTACAAAGATTCATCATTAACTGGTGGACCTGGGTGGAGTCTGCCTCAATAATTCCAGCATTTGGGTCTATCTGCTGGAGGATCTCAATGGTGGCGGGCAGAGAAGCCCTTAGCAACTTCAAGGCTTCTTTTATGATTACCTTAACCTCCACCGGTTTCAGTTCTTCTTCGTTCTGTCTGCTGAAAGAAAGAATCTGTTTCACTAGGTCCTTTGCCCGTTGAGATGCCCTCAAAACTTCCGTCAGATTCTGTTTCACTTTAGTCCCCTCAGGGGCCTCCAGGAGCGTCAGCTCCGAATACCCAATAATCGCTGAAAGGATATTGTTAAAATCATGTGCTACACCTCCTGCCAGCGTCCCCATAGCCTCCATTTTTTGCGCTTGCTGAAGTTGCGTTTGGATCCTCTGTTGCTCCGTAATGTCCTTAAGAAGCCCTACCATACCTTTTACCTTGCCTTCTGAATCCAGGTTCGTAGCGCCACTAAGATTAAAAAGCCGGACTGATCCGTCCTTATGAATTAAAGTCCCAGTCACATCCCTCAGCGTTTCTTTCTTATCTCTAATCCGCTTAAACAGCCGGGCATACTTTTTTGCATCTTCTTCAGGGACAAAATCTATGAAATACTTGCCCATAACTTCGGCCGTCTTGTGTCCCAAAACTTTCTCCCACGCAGGATTGACGTAAGTATAGGTGCCGTCGTATCCCAAAGTATAGATGATTTCAGGCGAATTTTCGCTAACGTGTCTAAATCGCTGCTCGCTTTCCCGTGCGGCCTCTTCCGCCCGCTTGCGCTCTGCTACCTCCTGTCTCAATTCCTTGTTTGCATCCACCAATTGCACTGTACGTTCTTCCACCCTTTTTTCCAGCTCCCGATTGGCTGCCTTGACCTTTCTCTCTTTGGCTTCCAACAAACGTGCCTGCACAAAGTCCTTCCGTGAATAAAACTCGATAGAATAGCACGCAAACATCCCGATTATGTTGCCAGTGAGAAAAAAGAAGTTGTTGTTGAGTAAAACTGGGATTGGAGTCTGGTTCAACCAAATGGCAGCCCATTCGTAAGCAACCACGATCATCCACCCCGCGATAGTTGCATAGATGAATCTGAGTTTGAAAAAGGTATACCCGAAAATGAATACAAGAATCAGACCGGTATAGTATGAATAATTCCCTGGATAGGGGGCAATCAAGATCATTTCAATAATACCGAATCCAGCCACTAATATGACTGACGCGAGACATATTTGCATGAAGTTCTTAAAGTGACTGGAGAATGAGAACAGGAAAACAGCAAATGCAAAGGGAACAAAAACAACATAACGGATGAACCAGAGCTTTTCCTTCACATCTGGAGCAATCCATGCGTCCAGGATCCCAAAAATACCGTAGAAAAATATGGCAAGAAGCAGGGCTATGCGCACATGTCTAAGGGATTTTTGAAAATAGTCTTCCAGGAAAGCTTCTTCGAGTTCTCTCGGAAATGATAAGGTAATTAGATTTACCTTGATCTCATCAGAACCTGGGTATAGAAATGCCACTTGGCAGTGCTCCTAAAGCTTTGAATTCTATTGGGATCGATTTCAGTAGTTGGGTGGACATTTTTTAATGACGACCAACGTCATATCATCGAATTGCTCTTCTTGAAAATCTTTAACATCTTCCACTATCTTATCGCATAGTCTATCAACCGGCAAATCGGCATATTGATTGAACGACTGCTCGAGACGTTCCTGTCCGTACATTTCACCGTCTTTGTTAGCTGCTTCTGTAATTCCGTCTGTGAATAGTAATACAATATCCCCATATTCTATCTTTACAGTATAATCAGTTAGGTATTCCTCAATGTTGTCGGTAATTCCTAACCAAGTTCCATTTGTAGAAATGACTTCGGTTTTATTCAGTGCAGACCTGTAAATGATTATATCCTGGTGTTTTCCGGCCACTGTAAATTGGGATTCGTTAAGGTGGATTGCCATCATTGTCATGTAATGGTCGGAGCCCAGTCTTGCAATATTCTCTTTAATGACATGATTTACCCGTCTAAGAACTTCTGATGGCTGACATTCTGAACAATTCCCTACCATCGCGCTGATACTGGTCTGCGCCATCATCATGATCAGCCCTGAATCAACCCCATGGCCAGAGACATCCCCAATGGTCACCCATTTATCGCCTTTGGGAGTTTCAATAATGTCATAATAATCCCCACCCACTTCCTTGGCTGGAAACATCGCAGCTGCAATTTCATAGCCACGTATCTTTTCACCGTCCGGCAGAAGTGCAGTCTGTATACGCTTGGCAAGCTCCATTTCACTCCACAGGGCATCTCGCGCTTTTTTTAGCTCAACGAGCAGAAAAAACTCCTTTTTAACAAGCTTATGTTTCACAAGGTTAATACTAACTGCGATAATGGCAGTTGAGCTTAGAAAGAACAGATTATTGGTAAGGACAGGGGCGGAATAATCCAGGCCTGCCATGATATTGAAGATGAAATACATTGCGATAATGATAAGACTGTTTATGGCGGAATGGAAAGCTCTCCATGGAAGGAGCAAATTGACCCCTAATATTACAAGGTTCAAGCCAGCATAATAGCTGGAATTGAAGCCACCGAGATCAACGGTCATTAATGCGATGACCCCCCCTACATTTATTGAAACGAAATATCCGTGATAGTAAGACGAGTTGCCGGGCTTGGTATTACGAATTACAAAATACTGTGCCAGGCAAATGAGCGTAGAAATCAGCCTGTAGACCCCAAAGCGCGGCAAAAGTTCATTGGGCATTGTGAAGTAATCAAGCAGAAAGAAGGCTGGGACGAGTGTATAGACTAAAGTAGTTAGGGTCTTCGACCACTCGTGAATAATATTTTCCAGATACCGTGGAAAGTCATGCTCATCAAAACTGAATTCTGCCGACTTATTGCTACCCTTGCTCTTCACTGATTCATTCCTTCGATATTGTCCGCCCTTGGAGGAATTCCATACGACATTCTGGTATCAGAATCCTTTGTTTCATTTTACACTATATCAAGCGGTGAAAGAGTTATATGTCCAAAAATAGTCACCTCGACTTGAGTTGATTACACCTTCCTAAGAAATTTCCACCTTCTACTAAGAACACAAGGAATTAATAGTATCCTCAATCATTGCCTATTTTCTTTACATGAAGGAATATTTGAACCCCTGTGTCATCGAAAAACACATCAGATTTGGCTGAAGGTATATTTCTTAACAGATTCTTCAGATCTTTCTCCTTCCGATAGTAGAGGACCCAGTCCAGCCAGTACTCCATGTAGTGTTTGCTGGGATTTGAAGCATGGAAATTCCCAAGCACCATCTCACCTCCCGGCCTCAGCAACTGATAAAGCTTCCCAAACACCGCCGATGCGACAGGAGGCGTAAGATAGTCAAAAAGCCCCAGAGAGTAAATGAAATGGAATTGTCCCCATTCATTTGTTAGTCGGGGGGTAGCTAGCATGGTGCGTACAGACTCATCCAGGTAGTGAGCTTCTATTTTAGTGTCCAGATTTTTTTCAGTTTCATTTATCATCTTAGCCGCCTCATATAGGGCGTGTCGATCTTGATCAAGGAAAGTGAAATGCAATTTTTTACAATCATCTGGAGACAACAGGATGTCTTGGATTTCTCGCGCAGGCCCACAGGCAACGGATAATATTCGTAGTTTTTCGGAAGCAAGTTCGTGCCAAGCGTCTTTCATTTCACGAAGCATTCTTGCAATGACGTGTCGCCTATTTCTGACGGCTTGGGCCGCTGGGTGTTCAACTGGATGCTTATGCATCAGCTTAGAAAAAGTAGAGTCACCCTGATAATCATTCGAATACAGCATCGTCATCATTTCCGAGTCGCCCGCATAGCCCCGTGGCTTAAGATTCGTCCGAGCCATAAATGGAGCGGAGAGGATGATACTCCAAAGTTGTTTTCTAAAATAAAACCCATGACGCCCGTGCTCCTGTTTACTAAAACCCTCAACGATTCCCTCAAGTTCCAGCAACTTATCATTTAGAAAGCTCATGAACTTTCTGCCTTCTGTATTAATAATGGCCTCCTGAAGGGAATTCCTTATATGTTCTGGTTCCCCGGCGTATTCTGAATCCATGCCATCAAAGAGATTTTTGTAAACGGTTAAATCATAGGTTAGGTTGGCGGTATAATTCTTGAATGATTGCCTGATCTCGTGTTTATGGGCCAGAATAAGCGGCAGATTGAGAAAGGCGTTCTGTAATTTCACCACCTTGTTATTGAGCATCAGGCTTTCAAGGTCGTAAATATCATTGGTGAAGTTTAACCGCCCAGTATAGCCGTCGATATTGGGTTCGGATAAAATGCGACACTGCCCCAGATCAAAAGAGTCTCCATTCAACCGAATAATTAATTTGGAGAATTCTGTCCCACCGTTATAGCTGTTTCCATTCAAAAACCGAATCAAAAGAGAATATTTCGAGCTATATTTGGCATCGATCGGGATTTCTCTATTTTCATCTACCAAACTGGCCTTTATTTCAAAAGGTTCTTGATACATTTCTTATTGCAACCCCTTAATTTCTACTCTCTTATCTCTGGTTTGGAATATTTCTAACGCCGAAAAACTGAGATCTTGCCATTTCAATAGTTTTTTGTAGAGGACAGTAACCTGGGCTTTACCTCTCTTGGCTCTTTCCAGGATTTTGATAACAGGCGTGATGGTAGAAGAATTCATGTAATCCAACTGCTGGAAGTCCAGGATGATCCGCTTTTTGAGGTCGCTACTCTTGTTAAGAAGACCTACAAGAATGGGCGTAATGAATTTTCCAGGATTACGATCTACGCTCTTCCCGCTCCAGTAAGCAACGATGGAGTCATTATCTTCCTGCACCTCTATTCTCAATAGATTACTAACAAATGATTCTCTTTTTCCCATTATCATCTCCAATAATCAGTTAGAAATTTGCAACGGCTGATACGTTCAAAAGATCATCTTCACCCAGAAAAAAATCAAGAATCGCCTTCCCTTCGTAGGCTATTCTAGTAAGGCCTAAACCACTTTCTTCGTCACTCAGCGGTTTTTTGGAAACTGTTTTTAATCTTTCAGCATAGGCTTGGAACGGGTCTTGATATCCTCTAATCCATTGGATCGTTTTATCCAATTCCTTTAGGTGCTTATAAGCTGTTTCATCAATTGGATTGATTATTTCAGCTATGACTATATCCTCATCAACATGAATATCTACAGTCACTTTATTTTTTTGCGGCGTGAATTTGCCGTATTTCATGCTATTCTCAATTAGCTCACTGATCACCATTGTAAGCGCCTGAACTGAATCACTTGTCAAGCCATGGGACTCCAGAAACCTGGAGCTCTTATTTCTGATCTTTTCGATCTCGCCCCATTTTGCTTTTACGGCTAATCTCATAGACCTTTTCATAGATCTTTGTTCTCCTGACACTGATGGTTTTTCAAAAAAAAGGTTGTTAGGCTTTAACGGGTTCATAAGTGCGGTGACTTGGAGCAAGCCCCACAAGTATGGTATCGGCAATTATTCAGAAAACTTGATTAATACGAGTGAATTATTGGTTTCTGAACTATCTGCAAATCTGGTGCCATCAGTTATGTGCGTATCATGAAAAAAGAAAGGTGTCTTCTGTATGTAACTGCTTGAATTGACAACGTATGCTGGTCATGAATTGGGGTTTTGGGCTTTTAAAAATATTTGGAAATGGGAAGGTTGCTTCTCTTGAACGACTATTGACAAAAATTGACAAAAATTGACAAGAACTTTTAGTAAATCCCTTTTCGTTCACAGACGAAATGCATTCTCTTGCAATGTTGCTGAAATCGAAGAGAAGGGACGAAATTTTGAATTTAAGATGAGTGGGAATGCTTAGAATATGATTATCATAAACAAGTCCATTGCGTCCGGATGGTGGCATTTTTATGTTTCAGTCAATATGGGGCAGGTTCATTAGGCTCTGCTTTTTTGTCGGCATTTTTCAGATAGAATAACCTTACCCGCCCCGCCAGGTCGCTTCGCAAGTCGGACATAAAAAAGCCAAACAAAACCTTCCATACGGTCCATTTTGAACAGTTCAACTTGAACCTAAGCCTGTTCACCGGGATAATCCTTAATTCAATTCAATAAATTTATCAGTAAATTAAAAAATGATCTATACTGCTGAAAATGGTGGCATCTATTTTGCCGTCTAGTTAAATCTATGATTTATGAATAGTGGGAAACTTCAATGGCTATTTTTTTCTTATCTAAAGCAGGTACGAAATAACCCTTTAAGGAGGATTATTTCCCTAAACACAGTGTAAACAACACCCAGATCGAAAAGCAGAATACATCTGCCTCAACTGCAGTGCCCCAATTTGCAGTGATTGTGCTGAGGAGATTAGGCCGGGGGGTTATCATTGTTTTCGGTGCGCGATGCTCCAATCTGTCTCTGAAGTAGACTCCGACTTAAAAGAAAAGCAGCAAAATGGCACTGAGAAAAGTTTTATACAAGATGTTGTGGTATGCCTTACATATATGGAACCCGAATGACAATTAACAGGTAAACCCCGGTGTTTAGGCCATTACAACATATAGCATTTTTCGCTTCTGCCCAATTCAATTCGCCGGTCTATGCTCTTGCCATAAGGCGCTTTCCGATCGTATATAATCTCTGCAAAAATTGGAAACTAACTGTTTGAAAATTTTTACTTTTTATTTCTCCACTGAAATAGATGCCCGCGGTTCTCTGTATTTTTTGAAAACGGAGATCGTTAGTTTAGGCCAAAGCCACAGTATCTAAGAATTACGAGCGTTATATAGGAAACAGGGCATCCCGTTTGAGTGAAAATATACGAAGAGCTAAACTAAAAGGCAGGAGCACAACCCGTTGCTAATAAATGGAAATAGGGGCGATATAGAATCTCCCCTATTCCCTGAATTGCCTATTTTAGGTCACAAAAGGGCTAAATTACCACCCCCATGTAAGGTACTGATGTATGGAATCGGAGGCCGCCCTCCCTGCCCCCATGGCCAGAATGACCGTGGCTGAACCGGTTACAATATCTCCACCGGCCCAGACGCCTTTTTTGGTGGTCTTGCCTGTCTCAGGGTCGGTAATGACATAACCCCACCTGTTCAGTTCCAACCCTTCTGTGGACTGGGTTAAAAGAGGATTGGACCCTGCGCCTACCGCAATAACAGCCAGGTCACATTCTAATTGAAATTCAGAGCCCTTGATAGGTACCGGACGGCGCCGTCCGGATTCATCCGGCTCCCCCAATTCCATCTTAAGGCACTCCATTCCCGTTATGCGGCCATTTTCATCTCCGATGAACTTGGTCGGTGCGGTCAGGAGGTAGAATTCAATGCCTTCCTGTTCTGCATGATGGATTTCAGCGGCTCGAGCAGGCATTTCCTCACGGGAACGACGGTAAACGATTCGCACCACGTCTGCACCCAGACGCATGGCGGTCCGTGCCGAATCCATAGCTACATTTCCGGCCCCGAACACGGCGACGTTTTTGCCCTTGGCAATGGGGGTGTCATATTCGGGAAATAGATACGCCTTCATAAGATTGGACCTGGTCAGGTACTCATTGGCTGAGTAGATACCTATGAGGTTTTCACCCGGTATGTTCATGAAACGAGGCAGACCGGCGCCTACGCCAACGTAGACGGCATCATATCCCTGTTCAAAAAGTTCATCTATGGATACGATCCGCCCCACTACTGTGTTACATTCCAGTTTTGCGCCAAGCCGTTCAAGGAAATTCACTTCTGAAAAAACAATCTCTTTGGGAAGTCTGAATTCGGGAATACCATATACAAGGACACCCCCGGGCTTGTGAAAGGCCTCGAATATTGTCACGTCATGGCCCTTGAGAGTTAGGTCTCCGGCTACGGTCAACCCTGATGGACCGGATCCTACTACAGCCACCCGTTTTCCGGTGGGCTTGGCCTTTGGGGGCAGTTCCCCGGTACCATGCTCGCGCTCGAGGTCGGCAACAAAACGCTCCAGATTACCAATGGCTACCGGTTCTCCTTTCTTGGCGAGGATACATACGCCCTCACATTGGTCTTCTTGCGGACAAACCCTGCCGCACACAGCCGGAAGGCCGTTTTTCTCCCATATTTTGCGAACGGATTTGGTGAATTCACCTTCCTTGATGAGTTTTATAAATGCTGGGATATCTATAGATACTGGGCATCCTGGAACACATGTGGGCTTCTTGCATTCAAGGCATCTTTCAGCCTCCTTCATGGCCAATTCCTTGGAATACCCGAACGGAACCTCATCAAAATTCCGTCTTCTAATGTCAGGCTCCTGTTCCGGCAGTGGTTGTCTGGGAATTTTTTCTTTTTTAACTTTTTTTTCTGCCATACTATCCTCCATCAAACCTATCCAAAATCATTAATAAATGTTGCTGTAAAAGTCTGAAAATAATTAACGAATAAAGTTTCTACCTGGGCCGGGAATCTGGAGTGATGAATTCGGACAGCCTCCTAAGCCAGCTTACATTCGCCCTTATATTTCTCATAGGCAGTGGCCTCTTCCGCTGTATAGGCCTGAAGGCGCTGCATTAACTCTTCAAAGTCAACTTCATGCCCGTCAAATTCAGGGCCATCTACACAGGCAAACTGGGTCTTTCCTCCTACACTCACACGGCAGCAACCACACATACCGGTCCCGTCCACCATTATGGCATTAAGGCTAACAAGGGTTTTGACCTTGAATTGTTCAGTAACCTTGCACACGAATTTCATCATTGGCACAGGCCCGATTCCCACCACGAGTTTTACATCTTCCTTCTCCAGGACCTCCTTGAGCACATCGGTCACGAACCCGTGATGGCCGTAAGATCCGTCATCCGTGCACACATGTAATTCGTGGGAGGCTGCTGCCATTTTGTCCTCCAGGATCAGAAGATCCTTGGTCCTTGCGCCAATAATGGCAATTACATTGTTGCCGACCTCCTTGAGTCCACGCGTAATGGGATGCATGACGGCAACGCCCGTACCTCCTCCCACGCAGACCACGGTTCCCACTTTCTCAAGGTGAGTGGCTTTGCCCAAAGGGCCAATCACATCCTGGAACTTATCCCCCACCTGAAGGGACTTGAACAGGGCCGTGGTTTTTCCGACAATCTGATATATTATCGTAACGATGCCTTTTTTTGGGTCGGTTTCAGCCATGGTGAGTGGAATGCGCTCCCCGGTTTCATTGGCTTTCATGATCACAAATTGCCCGGGTTTTGCCTTGCGGGCAATCAGGGGGGCTTCGATTTCGTTCAGGACAACTGTTCCGCCGGCCATCTCTTCCCTTCTCACAATTTTAAACATAATGAACCTCCCAGCTGAAAAACCATTATTCCTTAGTAAAAACCCTGCGGGGCTCCGGCGCCCTGTCTCTAGTGTTGTGTCCCGAAAACAACTTACATGTAACCGGAGGCCGAAGCGTTTTTTGCCAGCGACATTGCGCCGCTGACCAACAGCAGCCGAGCCATCGCGAGTTTCACCGGCCGCTGCCCCGGAGGCTGATCAAAGATGAATTTACCAGAAACACCTTATTCCCACTCTTCGGCGGCCTATTGCGGTCCGGTGGAAACTTTTAGTGATTTAACAAAGTCCACACATTCACGTGCGGACAAAAGAGGGGACGACCTTAAATATTTAGGACAAAAGAGGGGACGACCTTAAATATTTAAGTTTCCAGTTGGTAACCCCGTTCCTTTGCCATTTTTTCTCCTCGCTGAACCGCATAACTGACAGCGGAAGGCGTTATGTCAAATTTCCTCGCCAAATCCACCATAGGCATTCCCAATTCAACCACAGTCCAATAGAAAA
>JBDRPB010000133.1:0-9410 GCA_043809485.1 Pseudomonadota bacterium
CCCCCTTTGCATCCTGGCCAATAGTTCCTCTCATGGTAAAAGGGATCTTCTCTTTCTTAAATACCACCTCCCCCCTCTGGTTTACCTGAAGCCTTCGTGGATTTCCCTTCACTTGAGATATATTTGAATAAAGATGTTCAATTTCGAATGGAGCACCCTTGATACAGATTCGGGCATCTTCTGCGGAGACCAAAGGAAACCCTGCCAATCTCTGTAAAAGTATTGCTTTTATGTCCGACACCTGACCGGGCTTTGAAGCACCCCAACCCTTTTCAAAAACAAATTCAACCCGCGGGCGAAACAGGAAAATCCTGGTGGGGACAACACGCCCCTTTATCAATTCCCCTGCATCGAGGGTGACAATGACTCTTGATGCCACAATGCTTTCAGGACCCACCCTTGATCTAGCCTTAAAATTATGGGCGGTGATTCCGATCCCATCCCACAGGCTGATCTCTATTTGACCCGCTCTAAGGTCATATTTTAGTACTTTGGACACTTCGCCCAACAAATAGCGCTGAACAGATGGGTTTTGTATCAGGCTGTTAAGAAGGAGGATTAAAGCTACTAAGAGGAGAAAGAGTAGGAGGGCAGGAACAAGAAGGGCCCTTAATTTTTTGCGGAACATTTCTTAAAATAGTCCTGGAGGATCTCTCCATGATCAAAAGCCAGGTTTTCAGGAAGGGAATCACGGCTAAAAATGCCAACATCTTTTGCATCGTCAGCGGCCTTGGGTGCTCCTGTTGCGCTGGCTACAAAAACTACGGAAATCGTGTGAAACCTCGGATCTCTTGTGGGAGCTGAATAGGCGCCCAGTTGATACAGAAGTCTTACTTTCAAGCAAGTCTCTTCCTCCGCCTCCCTTATAGCCGCAACTTCGAGGCTCTCTCCGTAATCCACAAAACCTCCTGGCAGGGCCCATCCCAAAGGAGGGTTTTTTCTCTCAATAAGTACGATGTTCCCGGCTTTTTTCTGCCCCATAACCCCATACGATCCGGAGGCCATTTCTATAATAATATCAACCGTTGGAAAGGGATTCCGGTATTTCTCGGCCACCTGGCCGCAGTGGGGGCATAAGATCTGATCTTTCATTGCGCACGCGTCTTTCTATAAAGTTCTTTCTTTACGTAAATCATCCTGTGAAGGGCCGTAAAATTGCTTAAGACGGCAAGCAATAGCAGGGTCAGCTTCATTATGAATGGGCCAATTACAGGAATAGAAGCAACCAGTGATCCGATGATCAGGAGGGTAATCCTTTCCGGTCTCTTCATCAAACCTACTTCGCAACTAACCCCCAATCCTTCGGCTCGAGCCCTTGTGTAGCTCACCATGAATGATCCGGCAATGGCCAGGATGATTAATAAAACGGCCAGGGGGCTTTGAAAATCAGCAGGGTTCCCTGCTTTAAAGCTCCAAAAAACCGCCCCCCCTGAAAAATGCCAGGCAAGCCCCAGAAAAATAAACACCTCACTGAACCTGTCCAGGGTGCTGTCAAAAAAGGCACCAAACGATGAATCCTTTTCCGCTTGCCTTGCAAGCTGTCCGTCCAGGGCATCACACGTTCCAGCCAGGACCAGCACCCATGCCCCCCAGAAAAATGATCCGGTACTGTATATCAGCCCGGCGAATGCACTCAACACTAACCCGGCCAGGGACAAGATGTTGGGATGAACCCCCAGGCGAGCCATAAGCTTTCCCGCTGGCGAGATGACCCTTAAATATCTTTCCCTGTTCTTCTCACTCAATAAAACGAATTCGGCCATCTGAACGTCCTTATCTTCTATTAAAGTACCCCTGTCTCCCTTGCTGATTTAGCGACCCATTCACTTTTCTGCCACTATTATCAAAATCGCCGATATTTGTCAAAAATGATTACGATTTGTAATGCAGCCAATTCTGGCCACAGCCTCATATCGGGCTGTTCATGATCCGCATGCCTCTGATCCGCCCGCCCACCTCCCCGGTGATAAGTTCAAAAAGAGGCGCATCCCATATTCTATTGTGAGAGTGACCCTTACCCTCTCTCCTTAATTTTTCATTTTTGGCTAAAACCTTGAGCAAAAGGATATCCTTTGCGCCAAACTGGGCCTTCTGGGTATTATTTGCCAATTTGTATGCAAATGTGATTACAGCGATGGAAGTAATGGCATCTCGATTACTTGCATAGTTCCTGATAGCGATGTCCACCGAACCGATCCTATCAAGGACTTCATCGGGGACATCTTTCAGTGTTGTTTCTCTGCTAAATTCCCTCAAAAGCCATTCAAAGGAATCTTTGCCAATGGCCTCGATAATAGGGTTTTTATCTGTCATAATACAACGCCTCGGAGTTTCTGTCCCGCCGCGGCGGAAAGAATAAAAGGGTTTTGCGAGACCTGAGCTTTTGCTCCGCACAGTGACAATTTCTAATTTGTTGCAAGCCTTGTCAAGGTGTTTATACCCAACACCCCGGGACATAAATGGGGTCGTTTACATACCCTTGACATACGCAAACCCGATGTGCAATAAATCACAATAAGACAACACCAGATATTGAATCAAGGTTTGCCTATGAGTTTTACCGGCAAAGCTTCTATGCTTTTAGGGCTTGATGGTGCTATTTGGTACAAAAAATGAAACTGCTTCTTAACATCATTCTTGTTCTTATAACCTTTTTTGCCTGTTACATTGAGGAAATCTACCTTTTTGTTCTGCCGCCCCAACCACAGGAAGTTATTCCATTCACAGTACGATCCCAACGATACTTCAACTTCGACCAAGAGAAAGCCCTCGGTGGCAAGCGGGAAATAGCCCTTTCACAGTATGTCCCCCTCTATACCGATATCCCCGGTGGGGATGAAAAAGCAAAGGCAGAAATGAATGCCCTGATTGAAAAGGTCTCCACTCTTCGCGATCAAAAGCTGACCGGAGGGCAGGGGCTTTCGGAGTATCTGCGCACAGAATACGGACTGGAACTTCCCCGGAACCTGGCAGCCGGACTTATCAAGTACCAGGATCTCAAGAGCCTCGTAGCTGGCATCCTTACCATCGAGGAATCGATTCTAAAGAGTAAAATTGTAGAAGACCCAAAACCTTTCATAGGCAAGAAGACTATAGAGGTCCTCTACCCTGAGCCCTCGGGTATCGTGACCTATCCGGTGGGAGAAATAATTACCCTTGAAAAGGCCCGCCTCAATTTGCAGGAGAAAGGCAGGCAACTGTTCTGGCAGGTGGACAAAAGAATTTTAGATCCGCTTCTTCAGATATCAATGGCTACCCTTCTGCCGAACCTGAAGTACGACCAGGATGAGAATTACAGGAGGATCGAAGAGATCATTCGGCGGTATCCCTCTAAGATCATTTCTTACGAACCAGGGGATGTCCTCGTGCATTTTCGCAAAATCCTGAGCGAAGAAGATGTGCTTTTACTGACTGCATATCAGGAGGAAGAGAAAAAAGACCTCTTCGGGAAAGCCCCCTGGATACTGATTGTCATATTGTTCATAGTAGTGCTTTATAACGTATTTCTCTCTGAGATACTATGGGCCGGGTGGCGGAAGAGGCCTCCTTCTCAGCTACTGCTTTTTCTGCTGGTGATAACTATTTTTCTTTCAAAGGCGTGCCTCTTGTTCACGGCTTTTTCCATTTTCTCAATCCCTTTCGCATTTCTCCCTTTGCTTATCATTCTTTTATTCGATGAGAGGGTATCTGCCACCTGGACCACAGTAGTGGGAGCGGCGCTGGTAGCCTTGCTTTCAGGCCGTACCTTAGAGATCTTGCTTTTCTTTGCTTTCGGCGGTGTAACGGCTGTATTGGTTTCTTTCAATATACGAAAACGTGTTCACATCCTCCTCCCTTCACTAAAGGTGGGCATCATCAACGCGGTCATTCTCATGGCTTTCTTCATAGATTGGGGAAGCGTGGCCGGCTTTTTTTTGGAATGGCAAGAGGTCAAGATCTCTTCACCTGGGGAGATTATCAACGAAAATTTGTTAGGATATATGGGTTGGGGCTTCATTGGAGGCTTTGCAGCAGGCCCTCTGGCCCTCCTCCTTCTGCCATTACTGGAACTGAGTTGGCATACTGCTTCAAACTTTAAGCTGAACAGGTACGCAGACCTTCAACATCCCCTCATGAAAGACCTCCTGACCAAGACCCCGGCGACTTACCAACACACCATGACAGTCGCATATCTCGCTCATACAGTGGGACAGGCCATTGGGGCGAACACCCTACTGCTGAGGATAGGCGCCTATTATCATGACATCGGAAAAATGGCGGATCCCGAGATTTTTTCGGAGAATCAATCTGGCTGGAAGAATCCTCATGACGACTTAGATCCTCAAGAGAGCGCCAAACTCATCATTAATCATGTCACCCATGGAGCAAAAATCGCGGTAGAGATGAATTTGCCCGAGATTCTTGTGGGGCTTATTTTTCAACATCACGGGACCCAGCTTGTGGAATATTTCTACAACAAGGCAATCAAGACAGGTCAGGGGGACGAGGTTCGCAAGGAAGACTTTCGATATCCGGGGCCAAAGCCTCAAAGCGTCGAGGCCGCAGTATTGATGATCGTTGATGCGGTTGAGGCCACTTACCGGTCCATTGAGGGACCCACACGAGAGAAGATAGAGAAAATGATTCGCCTCCTGATAGTGAAGCGGGTTGCTGACGGTCAATTCGACGAATGCAACCTCTCCACTCGCTACCTGGCCAGAATCGTCCGGGTATTGGTTGATTCGCTGGAGGCATCTTTTCACTCCCGGGTATTATATCCATGGCAGGACAAGGGAAAAAAGGGGAAGTAGGAACTAAGGGTAAGGGATAGGAGGGATGAACCCATGGCCGAAACAGCTCTACAAGAGGTGACCAGGAACCAACGGGTGACTTTCAGGTTAAAAGCACCCTCGGTGAAAGAGGTCATATTAATGGGAGATTTTAATAACTGGGATGCTGGTAGTCATCCGATGGAAAAGGATGAGAACGGGATATGGAGAGTAAGTATGATGATTCCTCCCGGGAAATACGAGTACAGAATTTTAGTGGATGGGCAGTGGCGACTGGATTCCGGGAACAACCAGACCGTTCCCAACTCTTTCGGAACCGAAAACAATGTCCTTACCGTATTTGAGAAGCAGGCAAGCCATCTATTTGAAAACACTTGAACTGAGGGCTTGCAGGTCGAAAACAGCATCCATTTTTGCAGACATTCACCAGGCTCCAGCGCCTCCTTGACTATGAATGAGGGGGGCGTCTTAAAACATTTCAATAACTTACTGTATTAAGTAAAAGGCGGTTGAAGGCTCTGTCTCATTAACCGCTTTTCATTTTTTATAGGAGCCTTGCATAGATGCAAGCAAAACTGGATCTCTGGCTTGCCAATCAAAAGCCTGCTAAGGTTGAGGAATTTGGAGGTGAAAATGATTGAGCCCTCTGAGGAACAAATAATCCTACTGGACAACCTGAAACGGGCTGTCAAAGAAAAAATTGCCCCGGTTGCGGCTGAAACCGATCGAAAAGGCACGTTCAACTGGGATATTGCATCTTTATTTTGGGACCTTGGGCTTTTTCAGATTACGCTTCCAGAGGAGTACGATGGTTGGCCCCAAACACCCTGCCATACACTCTGCCTTTGCATTGAGGAAATCGCCAAGGCCTGCGCATCCTCCGCACTTATGCTGCTTATTCAGGCGGTGGGCAGTTTTCCTTTGCTTTCAGCGGGGAATCAAAAACAGAAAAAAAAATATTTACCAAGGATTTCCCAGGGTCGAGAACTGATCGCCTACCTCGTTACTGAACCTGGAGCAGGCTCAGATGTGCAGGCCATTTTAAGTACTGCCAAGCGTTCACATGGCCACTATATCCTCAATGGAAGAAAGACTTTTGCGACCAACGGGGCTATTGCCGGCATCTATTCTGTACTCGCAAAAACCGGAGAAAAAGAACTTTCCTTCTTCATTGTAGACAGGCAACAGGAAGGCGTTAGCATAGGCAAGATCGAAGAAAAGTGCGGATTTCGCGGCAGCAACACCGCAGAGGTGATCCTGGAAGATGTACAGGTACCTCAAGAGAATCTCCTGGGGAAGCCAGGAGATGGGTTTACCATTGCCATGATGGATTTTGATATGTCTCGCCCGGCTGTGGCGGCCCTCGCTTTGGGTATTTCCGCAGGCGCTGTAAGCTATGCCCTTGATTACGCCATGGACCGCATTACATTTGGTAAACCCCTCGTTAAACACCAGGCCATCCAGTTTATGTTAGCGGATGCCAGTACCATGATAGAGGCGGGGCGAGGTTTGATGTTGAGGGCAGCCATCGCTCACGATGGGGGGAATCCAAACACCAAGCTGGCCTCCATGGCAAAGTGCTTCTGCAGCGATGCGGCCATGAAGATTACGACGGATATGGTTCAGGTCCTTGGGGGGTATGGCTATATCAGGGATTACCCCTTGGAAAGGATGTTCAGGGATGCAAAACTCACGCAGATTTTTGAGGGAACAAATCAGATCCAGAGAATGATTATTGGGAGAGAACTAATAAGGCAGGGCAAAACTACTTTAAAATGATGTGGAGCGAGTCTCATGGATTTTTCATTGAGCAAGGAACAAAGGGATATCAAGCGGGCGGCCAGGGAATTTGCCGAGGGGGAATTTACCCCGGAAAGAGCCATGGAACTCGACCTGAACCATGAATTCCCGCAGGATCTTTATAAGAAAGCAGGAGAATTGGGATTTATCGGCCTTGATTATCCCGAAGAGATAGAAGGAGGAGGCCTTGGTGTCACAGAAAACGTCCTGGTGATAGAGGAGTTTTGCAAGGCCGACTCCGGTATTGGTATGGCCATCCATCTGGCATACCTGCCTGCAAAGATTGTGAAGTTCTTCGGCACGCCTGAACAGCACGTAAAGTACCTAAAGCCCTTAGTTCGCGGGGAATACATTTCGGCGGTATCTTTTACTGAATCCGATCATGGAAGCGATCTCACCCGTATGGATACTACGGTGGAAGATATGGGGGACCGCTTTGTTATTAATGGCACCAAGATTTTCACGACAAATGCCCGATATGCCGATTTCTTCATAGTCCTTTGCCAGGACGATAAAGAGGCCAAGCGGGGGCAAGGCATGAGCACCCTTTTGGTGGAACGTAACCCTTCCACCTGGCTGGGAGGGGAACTGGAAATCAATGAAATTCCCAACAAGATGGGCCTGAGAATGACATCAAGCGGAGAACTGGTATTCAAGTATCTCGAGGTGCCCCGCGAGAATCTCCTCGGAAAAAAGGGCCGGGGACTGATGAACATTTTAGATTTTTTGGATGAAAGCCGTATTGAGATAGGCGCTCAGGCACTGGGCAATGCTGAAGGGGCGTTCTTAAAGGCTTTGGACCATGCCAAGGGTCGCATCCAGTTTCAGCAACCAATCATCAATTTTCAAGCCATAGGCCACAAGCTGGCGAGGATGTGGACCCAGATTCAATCACTTAAATGGCTTACATATTACGCGGCCTGGCTTTGCGACCATGAATCCCGCAAAATGGCCAATGTCATCCCCCTTTTCACGTCCATGGTCAAGCATCATGTCCCCGAGACTGCCAAATGGATCATTGACGAGGCAATGACCGTATTTGGGGGGTATGGGTATTTTCTGGACCAGGAAGTGGAGCGGAGGTACCGCGATAACCGTATTGCCGAAGTCTATGAGGGGACCGTTGAGGTGCAGTTAAATAACATGGTCAGAATGTTGAAAAGATTGAACCCTGAGTTTATAAATATCAACCTTTTGTAGTCATAGCATAATGATTCCAATCAGTTGCCAATACCCCCGAAGATTATGGAAAAGGGCCATGAAAACAGTGAAAGCAGGTAATATCTTAAAGAAAACGAGAAGGGAGCCGTCTAAATGAATAACCCTGATTCTACTTCCTCTTTGGATTTTATCCGATCTATTATTACTGAAGACTTGAAGGCAAACAAAAACGATGGGCGAGTCCATACACGTTTTCCTCCCGAGCCCAACGGCTATCTGCATATGGGACACGCCAAATCCATCTGCCTCAATTTCGGTATCGCGGCTGAGTTTGGCGGCCTTTGCAATTTGCGATTTGATGACACCAATCCAACCAAAGAAGAGGAAGAGTTTGTTGAATCCATCAAAGAGGACGTTCGATGGCTCGGGTTCGATTGGGGTGACCGGCTCTACTACGCTTCTGACTATTTCCATCAACTCTATGACTATGCTGTACAGTTAATCAAAATTGGTAAGGCATATGTTGACGACTTGACTGCAGATGAGATTCGTGAATATCGTGGCACCTTGACTCAACCAGGCAAGGACAGCCCGTATCGCACACGATCGGTGGAAGAGAACCTGGACCTGTTCGAGCGAATGCGGGCAGGGGAATTCGAGAACGGCTCCCGCGTGCTTAGAGCGAAGGTCGATATGGCATCTCCAAATTTGAATATGCGGGACCCTGTCATGTACCGTGTTTTGCACGCGTCCCATCACAGAACGGGCAACAACTGGTGCATTTATCCCATGTATGACTTTACCCATGGCCAGTCGGACTCCATTGAAGGGATCACCCATTCCATTTGTACGTTAGAATTTGAAGATCATCGCCCGTTGTATGACTGGTTTCTTGATGAACTGAAGATATTTCATCCACAGCAGATCGAGTTCGCTCGGCTCAATCTCACCTACACCATAATGAGTAAACGCAGGCTTATGGAATTGGTTGAACAAGGGTGTGTTACCGGCTGGAATGATCCCAGGATGCCAACCATATCTGGTCTGCGGAGGCGAGGGTACACGCCGGAATCAATCAGGAATTTTTGTGAGCGTATCGGGGTGGCCAAAAGAGAAAGTATTGTCGATATGGCACTTCTCGAGTACGGCATCCGTGAAGATTTGAATAAACGTGCTTCGCGTGTGATGGCTGTGTTGCGTCCGCTTCGTGTGGTTATAGACAACTACCCGGAAAACAGGGTGGAATACTTAGATGCCGAGAATAATCCGGAAGATCCCGGTATGGGGTCACGCAAGCTCCCCTTTTCACGGGTGCTATACATTGAACAGGAGGATTTTCGTGAGGATCCACCGAAAAAATTCTTCCGCCTGGCACCCGGTAGTGAAGTACGGCTAAAACACGCGTATTATATCAAATGTGAGAGGGTGGTTAAGGATGAAAAAACCGGGGAGGTGGTTGAACTCCACTGCACATATGATCCAGAGACCCGGGGGGGATGGTCTAAAGACGGGCGCAATGTCAAGGGAACGCTGCACTGGGTTTCAGCCGACCAATCGCTCAAGGCTGAAGTACGCCTGTACGATCATCTCTTTGTAAAACCAAATCCAGGCGATGAAAAGGATGTCTCTGATTTCAAAACCCTTTTGAATTCAAACTCATTGGAGGCTTTAACCTCCTGC
>JBDRPB010000134.1:0-6192 GCA_043809485.1 Pseudomonadota bacterium
GAGGGCGTGTCCTGCAGGTATTTCCATGAGGCAGTTTACCAAGAAGTTAAATAAGGACGCTGAGGCTCTTTTTTCATGGGAAGCAGGGCTGAGTCCTGATCAAAGACCACCTTTGGATGTGTACAGGCCGGATGATTATGACGGTTTCATAAGATGAAACAAGTGGTCTAAAGTGAACTAAAGTGAACTAAAGTGAACTAAAGTTATGGAAGGGAACCTTCAGAAATCCTGTGGGAGTGGCTTTTAGCCACGATAATTTGTTTGATTAGTTTTATTTGTTTGATTGGTTCCATTAGTTATGAAGATCCTAACAGAAACACACAGGAACGAATAAAACCAATACAACCAATTAAACCAGTAAAACCAATAAAACCAGTTGAACTAATTAAACCAATAAAACCAGTAAACCAATTAAACCAATTAAACCAGTAAACCAATAAAAGGTAGAACCCATGACAGACAAGACATTCACAAAGGAACAATGGTTAACGACCTTAGAAGGTCTTAAGGAGTCTTATAAGATATTCGTGCCGGTCAAGGACGGGGACTTTCACACCTTTATGGAATTAGATGAAGGGAAGAAGCCTGACTTTGATTATAAAAATACAAGGATGTCTCTCAAGTCCCTGGTGTATCCCCAATCAGAGCGTATGTTTGAATACACACTTGATGAGAATGATCCTGATGCCCATATCATGAAGGAATCCGAGAAGGACTATTCTCCCCGGGCAATCGTAGGCATAAGGCCCTGTGATGCCCATGCCTTTCAAATAGTAAAGCTCAACTTTGATAACCCCGAGTACAGAGACCCCTGGTGGGTTAAGGGTTTTGAATCCACCACGTTAGTGGGTCTTGGCTGTAATGAGCCCTGCTCCACATGTTTTTGTACCTCTGTGGGAGGTGGTCCCTTTGACGAGAAGGGGCTCGATGTCATTGTCTACGATCTGGGGGAGACATTTCTGGCAAAGGCCATAACAGAGAAGGGGGAAGATTTTGTAAACAGGGCCCAGGGAGGAAGTGAGGCTGATGATACTGCCCTGAAGGCGGCTGAAGAGCTTTCAGCATCTTCCCTGGATAAGATAAGTGTAAGTGTTACCACTGACAAGTTAAAAGATAAGGTGATAAACGAGCTTTTTGAAGCGCCCTTCTGGGATGATGTGGGCTTTGCCTGCATAAATTGCGGAACGTGTACATATCTATGTCCCACCTGCTGGTGTTTTGATATCCAGGATGAGGTGTTAGGAACCCAGGGAGACCGGATCAGGAACTGGGACTCGTGCATGTTTCCTCTATTTACACTTCACGGCTCAGGGCATAATCCCAGGGACAAAAAGGTTCAGCGAGTGCGCCAGAGATTCATGCACAAGCTCAAGTACTATGTGGACAAATACAATAACGGTGTTCAGTGTTCAGGCTGTGGCCGCTGTGTCAGGCACTGTCCGGTGAACATAGATATCAGGCAGGTGGCAGAATTAATGAATGGTTTTAGAAGTGCCTAAAGTGAACTAAAGTGACTAAAGTGAACTAAAGTTGTGGATAATAAGGAATTCTCAAAAGAACTTGAAAAGCGAACTAAAGGCAGTGAATTACTTGCTATTTTTACGTCTATTGGAAAAGGACTTTAACTTTAGTCACTTCAAACTTTAGTCACTTTAGTTCACTTGTCGTAAAGGAGAAAATTTCATTGGAAAATCCATATTTACCCTACCCGGTTCGAGTAGATGATATCATTACAGAGACTGAGGACAGGAATCTCAAGACCTTTAAATTTATCTTCATAAACCCTGAGGATGAAGAAAAGTTCTCCTACATTCCCGGTCAGTTTGCCGAGCTCTCCGTACCCGGGAAGGGAGAAATTCCCATAGGGATTGCATCTTCGCCCACTGAGAAGGGATTTATCACCTTTACGATAAATAAAGTTGGGCTTGTTACCACCCATATGCACAACATGCAAAAAGACGATATCATGGGCATTCGTGGGCCTCTGGGCAACTGGTATCCCTGGGAAGAGATGGAAGGGAAGAATGTGGTGATCATTGGCGGTGGATTTGCCTTTACCACCCTGAGATCCAGTATTGTGTATATGCTTAATCCTGAGAACAGGAAAAGATTTAAGGACATCACTGTGGTTTATGGTGCCCGTAGTCCGGGGTTATTGCTTTACAGGGACGAGCTGGCCGAGTGGGAGAAGCGGGATGACATCAACATGCACATCACTGTGGATGGCACGGATGATCCTGACTGGAAATACAATGTGGGTTTTGTTCCCACCATAACGGAACAGAAGATTACAAGTGCGGACAACGCCATTGCCATTGTGTGCGGCCCGCCCATCATGATCAAGTTCACCCAGCCTGTGTTAGAGAAACTGGGGTTCCCTCCCGAGAGGATCATCCTTTCTCTTGAGATGCGTATGAAGTGTGGTATCGGCATCTGTGGCAGATGCAATATCGGGGATCAGTATGTGTGTAAGGACGGACCAGTCTTTTCCCTGGCCAAACTCAAACAAATGCCCGGGGAATATTAGATTGGAAATAATCACAGCAATTTAGGACCATGTATTCAATATGATTTACCCGTATTCAGCAATTTTAATTATGGCCTCCACCTGGCAGGAGCGTGGGGGTCTCTTTTTAAAGGGCAAAAAAAAATGGGGGTATTTTCTTGACATAATTCTATCAATAGTATTATATGTACAAAGTTAAGAGATCATACCCCATAACAGCGCGAAAAATTCATATTTTTTTGGAAAGGAGGAAAAGAAGGAATGAATAAGAGACTTTTAACCCTCGTTATGGTCGTTTTTACCGGTTTGTTATTCCTCACGGTAGGTGCCCTGATTGCCGCTGATGTGTCCGATGAGGTCGCAATTGAAAATAAGGGCTACGAAAAGGACAAAAAAGGGCACGTCAAATTAAGCCATAAAAAACATTCTGATGAGTATAAGGTCGCCTGTACTGATTGTCATCATGACTATAAAGACGGCAAAAACATCTGGAAGGACACCGACCCTGTCAAAAAATGCAGTGAATGTCATGACCCGGTGAAAAAAGATGGTAAAATCGAGAAGTTACAGAACGCCTACCACAAGAACTGCAAGGATTGTCATAAAGAAGTCATAGCGAAAGACGCAAGCAAGAAGGCGCCCTTCAAAAAATGCACTGAGTGCCACCAGAAAAAGTCCTAACAATCATTTTTGGACTTACAGTATTAAACCAAAAGCCGCTCTTTCTTGAAAGAGCGGCTTTTTTCGTCACATTCATGAATTGTAACTGCCCAATATCACAAAGGTCCGTTTCCCCCATGCCTTACCTGAAAACCAAAAGCGCCGTACTACCCGGATTGGTAGAACAGCGCTTTTTTCTGATGATTCACAGAAAATGATTAGACTTCGGTCACTGTAATTGCATCTGTTTCACATACCTCTATACAGCTTTCGCACCCGAGGCACTCTTCGGCATTCACCGGCACCGACTTTTCGTCCTCCATCTCGAAAACGTCCACAGGACAAACCTCTACACATTCTTCACACCCTTCACACTTGTCTTTGTCAACTACTACTTCGTAACCCATATATCTTATCCTCCTACATTAGAAATATAAAAATGACTTACTAAATCCAATTTGCAGACCTCTTTATTTGATCTAAAAACTAGTTCCGATTTTTGGACACCATCGTCATCATAATGGCTATATGGAGCCAAATTGAGGAATTGTGAATTTAGGGATTGAGGGATTAAGATAAGGAAAAGATTCATATTTCAATTCCCAAATTCCTGAATTCCTGAATTCTACGAGTGTCCAATTTTCATGCAAACGATATGGATTCTAATAATAACAACCACTTAACCACTCAACCATTCAACCACTTAACGAGGTCTGTATTTACGGAATTCCGAAAAGGGTTTTGGCATTTTTTGAGGTTTGCAGGGCCATTTCATCAAACTCAATACCTCTGAGCCGGGCAATTTCCTGTGCCGTAAAGGTAACAAACAGCGGTTCGTTTCTCTTTCCTCTTTTGGGTACTGGTGCCAGGAATGGGGCATCGGTTTCTACAAGTATGCATTGGAGCGGGAGGCTGGCGGCAACATCTTTAATCTGAGATGCCTTCTTGTATGTCACGGCGCCGGGAATTGAAATATAGTATCCCAGTTCAATTAACGCGAAGGCCAGATCAGTATCTCCGGAAAAACAGTGTATGACGCCCTTTCTCTCTCCTTTTCCCATCCTTTTAAGAATTTTGAGGACATCACTGTGGGCTTCACGATCATGAATAATCACCGGCAAATTCAAGTCATGGGCAATCTCAAGCTGGCGCAGGAACATCTTTAGTTGTTCGTCCGGAGAGGAATAACCACGGTAATAGTCAAGCCCGATCTCTCCCCAGGCCACAACTTTCTGTTCCGATGCCATTTGAGCCAGCTTATCCAGGGCTTGGGGATTACACTCCTCGGCGTTGTGGGGGTGATACCCTATGGCTGAATAAATAAAGTCGTATTTTCGGGCCAGATCTAGGGCAACAGATGAGCTGTCCAGATCTATTCCAATGGTGACGATATGGGTGATGCCGCCTCTTTTGGCCCTCTCAAGGACCTTGCTGCGGTCCTCGTCAAAATCTTTCATATCCAGATGAGCGTGACTGTCAATCAACATGATATCTTCCCTTTTCTAATCGCTTTTTATTAAAGCCCAGCATTTCGGAATTCCAACAAATTACAAAATCACTGCGTGATTTTATATAATCCCGTTTGTTTCCGCAAATAATTATGTTGCATATTCTCATAAATCTTTTAGAATCAAAAACAATTCCCCTTTAAGTACCCGCACTTGATGTATTTTGGATAGCTTGAATTATGGCTGGCTTACAAAAAAAAGTATCTGACAATGATGCAAGTAAGAAATCCCTTGAGCAACAGCTCGAATATCAAAAAAACCTGAACAGTATTACCAACAGGATACATTCAGCGAACGATACAAATGAAATCCTGCTGAACCTTCAAGGTGAAATCCTAAGCCTCTTTGACGCTGACAGGATTACTATCTATGTGGTCGATGGCACCAAAAAACAGATTGTTTCAAGGATTAAGACCGGGGACGAAATCAGCGAAATCCGGGTCCCTATTGATAAACAGAGTATTGCCGGGTACTGTGCTGCCTCCGGCAAGGTGGTGAACGTCCTTGATGTCTATGATGAGTATGAACTCGAATGCATCAACCCTAAATTGAAATTTGACAAGAGCTGGGATCAAAAGACAGGATATAAAACGACCCAGATACTTACAGCCCCTGTCACGTACAATAGATATCTCTTAGGCGTTATACAGTTGATCAATAAAAAGAAAGGAAAGCCCTTTACAGAGGAAGACCAGACTTCGGTTCTGGATATTGCAAAGGTCCTGGGGGTGGCTTTCTTTAAAAACCAGCAAGTTGCTCAAAAGGCAAAGCCTACAAAGTTCGACTTTCTCATCACCAACAACATTATCAGCAACAAGGACCTGAACGAGGCTATTTCACGGGCGAGAAAGGCCAAAAGATCGGTGGCTTCCGTCCTTATAACTGATTTTCATGTCTCCAGGGATAATATTGGAAAATCCCTGGCAGGTTTTTTCAAAACCCGTTTCATTCCATACGACGAGAAGATGGTCATACCTGGTGAGTTGTTGAAAGGCCTCAGGGTGAGCTATCTGAAGCACAATGCCTTTGTTCCAATTGTCAAATCTGATGGCAAGGTTGTCGTGGCCATGGAGAACCCCAACTCCCTGCCGGCAAGAGATGCTATTAAAAGGCTCATTCCGGCCAGGGGATTTGAATACTGCGTAGCCCTCAAAGAAGATATCTACGACATAATAAACCTGTTCTTTGATGTAAAAAGGGCAGAACTATTGAAGGCTTCTGACAGTATTGAGGATATCCTGGGCCAACTGGCATCTGATGATGAAGAATACGATGAAGAAATTGCAAGCATGACTGAAGAGGACAGTGCCATTGTCCAGATTGTCAACAAAATAATTATTGACGCCTACAATCGCGGTGCTTCGGATATCCACATCGAACCACGCCAGGGAAAGGCCAATGCCTTAATCAGGGTCAGGGTAGATGGTGCATGCCAGGTTTACCAGACCCTCCCTTACACATATAAGCGAGCCATTGTCTCTCGTATTAAGATCATGTCAGACCTGGATATTGCCGAAA
>JBDRPB010000135.1:0-8043 GCA_043809485.1 Pseudomonadota bacterium
GGGGCCTCCTGTTACAAAATATAGTGGACGTTGTCCTGGTGGGAGGGGCCGACGAGTTATCCCCTGTGCTTTTTATGTGTTACGATGCCTTAGGCGCGCTCAACAGGATCAAAGTGGAGACCGATCAACCTATAGAGCCCGAACCGGGCGGCGGCCTTGTTCTTGGGGAAGGCGCAGGGGTCCTGGTGATGGAACGACGTGACTTTGCCGTTAAGCGAGGCACAAGAATTTACGGAACACTTGGCTCGGGGGTAATGACTGGTGGCGTGACACCCACCGGGCATTATGAAGTCGAAGGAGACCAGATGGGCCGGGCCATGTCCGTGGCCATGGAACAGGCCGGTGTTGATCCCGATGCAATTGAACAGGTGCATGTTTCAGCAAACTTTTCCGGTGAATTAGACCGGATGGAATACGACCAGATAAAAAAAGCCTTTGAAGCTCGTACAAAAGGCATGAGGGTCACCCCCCTTAAATATCTCATGGGAGATTTTGGAGGAGCCGGTACTACACGGGCTGCCGCGATTCTTCTCAGCCTTTATCACCAGTTGCCGCTCCCCACAGTCAGTGCCGAAATGCTGAAGGCCTGCCCTCAACATTCACTTGAGTGGAAAATACATCCGGAAGAAAAATTCCAGCTCGCACTAATGACCACCAGTACTTTTGGCGGGGGCTCCACCAGCCTTGTTTTTGCCAGGAATTGAGAGAATCCTTTTCCATATGAAAGTCCTTTTAATCTCACCTAATATTGAATCTCTTCCCGATCCTGTTTTCCCCATCGGCCTGGCATACATCACGGGGGCACTGAGAGAAAACCGGATCGAGCACCAGGTTCTGGATCTCTGTTTTTCCGAGAACTATGATGCATCTATTAAATCTGCCATAACCTCTTCTGAGCCTGATATCATAGGCATTTCTTTGAGAAACTTCGACAATGTGAGCTATCCCAATTATATCTCTTATCTCCCCTTTTATCGTCATGTTGTCCAAACGATCAGGGAAAAGAGCCGGGCGTGCGTTGTACTGGGAGGGAGCGGTTTCGCGCTTATGCCTGATGCGCTCCTGGAATACCTGGGAGCTGATTTTGGGATTGTGGGTGAAGGCGAGGCGTCCTTTGTCAGTCTCATTAATGATCTTGATGGGAAAAAGGATCTTCCCGGCTCACTCAAGCCAGGACTGATAGGCGCCAGGCCTGCAATTATTAAAAACCTTGATGCCATCGCGATTCCGGATCGGTCGGGATTTGACAATAAGGCATACCTGAAATGGGGAGGCATGGGAAATGTCCAGACAAAAAGGGGTTGTCCATTCAAATGCGTTTATTGCACCTACCCAGTCATTGAAGGAAAAAATACAAGATTGCGAAACCCTGAACTTGTCTCAGACGAGATCGAAAGCATACTTGAGTATGGAATAAATAACATTTTCTTTGTTGATAACACCTTTAATTATCCTGTCGATCATGCTGAAGCGATCTGCCGGGAGATGATCAGCCGAAAACTTCCCATTAAATGGAGTTGCTATACAAATCCCGGGTTTATCACTCCAAGACTAACTGAATTGATGCTCGCTGCCGGCTGCACAGGGGTGGAATTCGGGAGTGATGCCGCTAATCAGACAATGCTTGTTAATCTGGGTAAGAATTTTTCATTAACTGATCTCAGAAACGCCTCCATCATCTGCCGGCAGGCAGGCATGAGTTTTTGCCATTCTCTTCTCCTGGGGGGGCCAGGGGAGACCATGGAGACGGTTCATCAGACATTCGATGCTGTTTTGGGCATATCTCCCACAGCCACAATCTGCATGATCGGTATTAGGGTCTTCCCAAAAACGAGATTATCTGTTATCGCTGTTGAGGAGAAAATGATAGGTTCTAAACACGACTTTTTGAAACCTATTTTTTATATTTCGCAGGCCATAGAGAACGAAATCTTGCCCTTTGTTAAAAAATTCTCTACGGAAAACCCCACCTGGATATTCCCTGGCCTCAACATCAACATAGATACTGAACTGCAAAAAAAATTGCGCCGGTTCGGGATCAAGGGGCCATTGTGGGAGTATATGAAGATGGGGGAAATACTAAAAAGGAGTTGACAAATAAGCGTTCCCTTAATTATTTCCAATTTATAGACCTTTGAAATAGGAGGATGTTATGAGAAATCATTTAAAATTTTTTTTGTTCGTCGCCCTTATTATGCTTACGGGATGTGCAGGATCAAGCCCATATATGCGTAAAGCTACACCGGTAGAAGAGCTATCATCAGGAAAGGCGTGTGTTTATTTCATGAGGCCATCAGGGCTTGGTTTTGCCATACATTTCCAGATCTGGGATCGTTATCGCTTAATAGGACTTAGCCAGGCAAAGTCATATTTTATGTATGAATGCGAACCCGGCAAGCATCTATTTATAGGCAGGGCTGAGAATAAAAGAGCTGTTGAAGCAGACCTTGAAGCAGGGAAGTCTTATTATATCATCACACAGGTAAACATAGGGGCATGGAAGGCTCGCATGGCCTTTATTCCTGTCACGAGGGGCTCGGAATTCTGGGACAAAGTGGAACAATATAAGAAGGAACTTAATTTTGTTGAACCTGAAGAAAAAGTGATTGCTGAATGGGAATCAAAAAGAAAGGCCGCTACACAAAAGGAAATCACTGAAATCATCAGTTACATTCAAACACCTGAAGGGAAAAAATATGTCCTTCCCCTAAACAAGGAAGACGGAAGATAAAACTTGCGGCTTATCGTGGATTAGTGTGAAAACCTTTGTTAACATCATGTATGGTAACTCAATCTAATATTCCAATATATGGGGATTGGATGCTGTCTTCTGCTTAACTTTCGAAGTGCCACCCTTTTTTAGCAGGTTATAAAGCCACCGATAGAGGAGGTGGTCGCCAGAAAAACCGACCCTTTTAAATATGTTCATATATGAATAGAATTCCTGCTTTATCCACGTCCTGCCTTCTTCCAACTGATCAGGAGTCATCCTCGCAGGCCTGAAAACGGCATGGATTCCGTTGTAGTGTTCCCAGTTTCTATCTATAATCCTTTCTTCTTCTTCCAGTTTCTCTTTAAGCTTCGTACCCGGATAAGGGGTAAGTATCGAGAAAGTAGCTGCAGGAAGTCTCATTTTCACAATAAATTCAAGTGTCCTCTCAAATATCGAAGTGTCCTCGTTATCAAAGCCGAAAATGAAAGATCCATCAATGCCGATCCCGCTATCCAGGATGCGCTGTATCATTTCCTTGTACCTATTAAAGTTTATGGGTTTACCTGATGCCCTGAGTGAATTTCTGCTGATCGATTCCACACCGATCAACATCCCCATGCAACCACTCTTCGTAGCCAGGTTAAGGAGGCTACTGTTGTCAGCAAGGTGAAGTGTGCACTGACTCACCCATTTCTTCTTCAGGGGGATCATCTTTTCCAGCAACTTTGTCGCATAGCCGGGGTCTCCAAAGATATTGTCATCCACAAATATCAGAAATTTACCATCCATGCGCTCTATTTCTTCTATGACCTGATCCTCATTCCGGACCCTGAACGTGTTGCCAAAGAATTCTGTTACAGAGCAGAATACGCAACGGAAGGGACAGCCTCTGGAGAGTTGAAATACGTTCCTGGTCAGATAGCGCTTGTTCTTAAGGACTGCCCTGTCTGGTAAAGGGAGCCTTGAGATGTCCGGAAACGCTTCGTGTTTATAGAACTTGGCAAGTGTCCCTTTACGGAAATCGCCTATGACCTTTTCCCATAAGCCCTCGGCTTCTCCTATGACCACACTGTCCGCGTGTTCACCGGCTTCATCCGGAAGGGCACTGGCATGGATACCACCGATAACAACTGCAATTCCACGTTTTCTGAATTCATCACAAATCTCATAAGCCCTGTTAATCTCGGATGTATTTGCGCCTATCCCGACAAGGTCCACAGGACTGTTATAATCAATTGTGTCGATGTTCTCATCCAGGATTTCGACATTGATGTCACTTGGTGTGATGGACGCTATCATCATGAGGTTCAGTGGAGCTATCTGGAAATATCGCTTGAAATTTTGTTTTCTATGCACAGGTGCAATTAGATTGATTTTCATGTTTTCCTTGAAGACATTGCCTGTGATGCGATTTGTGCTCTGTACTTGCGGTTGGAAAGGAAGCGGAAAAAACCGGCAATAGATCTGCGGTGTCGAAAATAGAATGAAATATAGGCCCAAATATGCCACATTTGCATTTCCATTCGCGGAATGCGTGGATGTTTGTACACAGCATGAACACCATCATATTTACTCCAGTCCTTCTCCGTTATTTGGTCTTTCAATTCTTCATATATATCTGTGCCCGGATAGGGAGTGAGAATAGTGAATGAAGCAGTGTCAGTGTCCAATTGACAAGCAAACCTGATTGTGGAGCGAATATCTGTGCGTTTTTCTTCCGGCGCCCCTAAGATATAGCTAGCCCAGATCTCAATGCCGTTTTCTTTCAAGATTTGTACTGCCTGTAATGTCTGTTCAGAATTTATCCCTTTGTTGAAATGATCTAAAACTCCTGAACTTGGAGTCTCAACTCCGATAAACATGGAATATGCACCGGCTTCTGCCATGTGTTTTACCAACTCAGGGTAACGCACAATCGTGTCTACTCTGCAAAAACACCACCATTGAACGTCTAAGCCTTTTTTCAATATCCCATCGCAAATCCCGTGAGTCCGCTCAGGCGACCCAGCGAAATTATCATCCATAAACGCCACGGCTCCATAGCCCAGGTCACGGACAAGGTATTCCAATTCAGCCAGGACACTTTCAGGGCTTCGAGCACGCCATTTGGCACCATCAAAACGTGTTGAGGAGCAAAACCGGCATCTGTAAGGACATCCCCGGCTTGTGTGCAGTGAGGTTAGAGGTCTATGTCCCAGTCGAGTGTGGTAAAGAGACAAATCAATTAGATCTCGCGCTGGAAAGGGAAGTGAATCCACATCCTGAATACGCTTTCGGTCTCCAGTGTCCACAATTCCTTGGGGAGTCATAAGGATCACTCCAGGGATGGAGGTCGGGTCCGCCCCGTTTGTCCATGCGTCAAGCAGGTCAGAGAAACTCTCCTCTCCTTCACCTTTGACCACGGCATCCACATACCCTGTCTTCAAGATTTCTTCAGCCATAAAGCAGGGATGAGGTCCACCCATAACCACTTTTACTCCGGCTGCCTTTGCCTGCCGCGCCAACTCAAACGCCCTATTAAAACGGGTGGTATCACTATGAACCCCGACAACGTCGAATGACTCGAAATCGACCTCTCGGTTGTCTACAGAACGATCCAGAACTTTGACATCATGCCCACGATTACGGACCGTGGCAGCAACATACAGGATACCTAATGGCGGAAAGCTGATACCTATAGAGCGAAAGGTGCCTATGGCGGAGGGATTGAGAAGAAGGACTCGCATATCAGATCATTTTTTTTAGTTGTAAAAATTCCGAGACGTTTATCTGCCTATGATGTGGTTTGCAATTACTTTTCGCTGGATTTCAGAAGTTCCTTCGTAGATGGTGAAAACCCTTACGTCCCTGTAGTATCTTTCAACAGGAAACTCTTTCATGTAGCCGTACCCGCCATGAATCTGAAGTGCCTGGTAGGCGACCTTATTTGCCATTTCAGAGGCAAAAACCTTTGCCATGGAAGCAGCAGCGGAAAAATTCTCTCCCCTGTCTTTCATAGCAGCGGCATTGAATGTCAACAACCTGGCTGCCTCAATCTGAGTGGCCATATCAGCTATCATCCATCTGATTCCCTGAAACCTGGAAATAGGTTTGTTAAACTGGACCCGTTCTTTGGCGTAACTCACTGCTGCGTCCAGGCAGGCCTGGGCAAGACCCACGGACTGGGAGGCAATGCCAATCCTCCCGCCATCAAGAGAGGCCATTGCAATGACAAAGCCATCCCCTTCCTGGCCAAGGAGGTTCTCTGATGGCACACGGCAGTCTTCAAAGATCAGTTCCACTGTATCGGACGCCCGGAGCCCCATTTTGTCTTCCTCTTTGCCCACGTGAAAACCAGGTGTTCCTTTTTCAACAACAAAGGCGCTGATTCCCCCATGCTTCTTCTCCCTGTCAGTGTAGGCAGTTACAACCGTTAGATCTGAATTCCTACCACTTGTAATGAACATCTTTGCTCCATTGATGACATAGCTGTCCCCGTCTTTTACTGCCTTTGTCTTCTGGCTTGCGGGATCAGAACCGGCGCTCGTTTCTGTCAGGGCAAAGGACCCGAGCATATTCCCTGCTGCAAGAGGCTTCAGATAGGTCTCTTTCTGATATTTTGAGCCATACAGATAAACCGGGCCGCAGGCCACTGAGTTGTGAACCGACATGACTACGGCCGTGGAGGCGCAGGCATAACCAATCTCCTGTAAGGCCAGAGAATAGCTGACACTATCCACTCCTGCCCCATTGTATTCGGGTGGCACATTCATACCCATAAGGCCAAGTTCGCCCATCTTCTTGAGATTTTCCGCCGGGAATTCTTTGGTTCTATCTCTTTCCGCAGCCGTGGGCAAAACGACTTCCCTGGCGAACTCCCTAACCATTGCTCGAATCATGCGTTGTTCTTCATTGAGCTGATAGGCCATTGCTAATCCCCTTTTCCGTCGCCCTCTTTCAAATGCTTTTGACCTGTGTGGTTTGATTCAATTTTCTGATGCTTTTGATCTTGTAGTGTGGGTCATTTAAAAAGTCTGTGTCCCTGTGGGCTCTGTGAGAGAAAAAATACTGTCTAATCACGCACAACCGTTTGTCTGAATTATGGTGTATAGAGCACCACCAGAAGCTCGGCTTTTTCAGAACCAATATTTCGCAGTTTATGGACAATGGAGGAATTGAAATGTAAACACTCGCCAGGTCCAAGGATGTTCTTGTTCTCTCCTACAGTTACCTCAACCTTCCCATTGAGCACATATTGAAATTCCTCACCGAGGTGCTGGTAAGTGACAGGTATGTGCTCTGACTTGGGATCCACAAAAATCTTAAATGCCTTAAGGTGTTTATGCCTGGCCTCCGGCGTCAAGGTCTCGTAAGTATAATCTTCAGTTCTTTTTTGAAAATCATCGGCCGACTTTTTGCTCGCCCGCTTCTTTTCTTGTGCTAAAAGAATGCTCGAGTCTATCTCAAGGGCCCTTGAAAGCCGGAGAATAACAGCGACCGGGGGCATTACCTCAGCCTTTTCCACCTGGGAGATGTATTTTGCGCTTAGTCCTGTCTCGTTAGCCAGATGCTTAAGGGTTAATTTTTTCTGTTTCCTCAGCTTCATGAGCTTCTTGCCCAGGGGTTGTGGTTGTTTTTTACGTGGCATGGGTGGTCCTCCTATTGTGTTGAAAATAATATTTTAATTAATCGTTCGATTTTCAGGGAACTAATGGTGCGTCAATTACGAGAAACTCGAAACTGGATACTCGAAACTGGATGACTTCATTATTTATATTTTTTTGTACTCTTGATGAACGCGTTCAATTTGGGGCCAAGTTCATCAATAATTTCTGTATATTTATGGACCTCTTCGTTTCTAATAACTTTCCTACGAATTAGCTTGCGAAGCCATGCTTTGGTTTCTTCAAATGATCCTCTTGCATAGCGATAGAACAATGTTCGATCAGCGGGAGTATAGCGCCCGTAACCTTCCGCAAGATTTGCAGCCATGCCATCCGCAGATCGAATAATTTGATAACCAGTGGTCTGCTGAACTTTCCTTGGCCATTCATCAAATGCATACCAAATCAAATCAGAGAGTTCTTCAGCCAATTTGTATACATCCATTTCATAGATTTCTTTCATTGTCTGGTCCAGTTTCCAGTTTCTATTTTCCAGTTTCACCAGCTAATTGCTTATCATCATCCTCATGTTTCCTACGGAATGTTATCATGCGGTAGATAATGCCAACTAAAATTGTCGCGCTGATGAGAATTATTAGATTAGAAGAAAAAAAGAGCATGATGAACCAGGAAGGATCTTTTAGTCGGTAGGCCCCAATCAGAAGTTGGATTCCAAAAAAAAGAAAA